>JAYSVL010000610.1:0-3052 GCA_043718595.1 Gemmatimonadaceae bacterium | reverse complement strand
CGAGTTCTGGATGATCGAACCGGAGATGGCATGGTACGATCAGACCGACAACATGGACTTGCAGGAAGCCTTTGTTCGGCATCTCGTCACGCGGGTGCTTGATCGTCGACAGGAAGAGCTAAAAGTATTGGAACGCGACACGTCGATGCTGGCGTGTGTGGCAGAGCCGTTTGTGCGTCTGGACTATGCCGATGCGGTTGCGCTCGCGCAGTCGAAAGGATCAGACGTGCAGTGGGGCGAGGACCTTGGCGCACCAGACGAAGCACACATCGTCGAGGCGCATCAGCGGCCCGTGTTTGTCATGAACTATCCGAAGCAGGCGAAGGCCTTCTACATGAAAGAAAATCCCGCTGATACGCGTACGGTGCTCTGTTCCGACTTGCTGGCACCGGAAGGTCGCGGCGAGATCATTGGCGGATCACAGCGTGAGGATGACTACGACAAGATTCTTCATCGGCTGACGGAGGAAAAACTTCCGATCGCGGCCTACGGCTGGTATCTCGATCTGCGCAAGTACGGCACCTTCACCCATTCGGGCTTTGGACTCGGTCTGGAGCGGACTGTCGCCTGGATTTGTGGCATCGAACACATTCGCGAAGTCATTCCGTTCCCGCGCATGATGGGTCGACTCTACCCCTGACCATCATCTATCACTCGTCGCGCTTGATCGAATCCCACAAGGCATCCTGATCGGCGAGTGACAGCGCAGCGAAATCAAGGCCGCGCGCTGCGGCGAGTTGCTCCATGGCCGTGTACCGACGGATGAACTTGTGATTGGCGCGGTCGAGAGCTAACGCGCCATGGACGCCAGTTTTTCGACAGAGATTGACTACCGCGAACAGCAGGTCACCGAGTTCGGACTCGAGCGCATCGCGGTCCTGCACGTCGCCCGTTGCCGTCAGGTGCGCGGCGACCTCGTCTACCTCTTCCCGCACTTTGTCCATTGGTCCCAACGCATTCGGCCAGTCGAACCCAACACCAGCGGCGCGATCCTGCAGACGATGTGCGCGATGCAGCGCGGGAAGCCCGGCGGGCAGTCCTTCGTCAAGTGACGATCGTTTGGCAGACGAGGCCTTCATCGCTTCCCACGAACGCTGGACGCCATCACCGTACAGATGCGGATGTCGCCGTCGCATTTTGTCGATGAGCGCAGCAGCAACATCGTGCACGTCAAACGCGCCGCGCTCCTCCGCCACGACGGCATGGAAGAGCACCTGCAAAAGCAGATCACCCAATTCGTCGCGCAGGAGCGCATCATCGCCGAGGGCGATGGCGTCGTCAACTTCGTGCGCCTCTTCGATGAGGTACGGGCGAAGCGAGGCGTGCGTTTGCACACGATCCCAGTCGCAGCGCGCGCGCAGGTCGCGCATGATCGACAACGCGTCGTCGAGGGAGCGTCGTGTTGGCTGATCGTCCTCGTGCATCACTTCTCCGCGCGTCGTGGTCTGCTTACTGTCAAACGATGATGTCGGCAATATATCCACGTCGTACGCGCGCGTTGAGCGTGTGCATGTTGAGCGCATACCGGCTCCGCGCGTGCCCGGTGAGCGCGTTGGGCTGGGCGCATTAGCGTTGGGCGCATTAGCGTTGGGCGCGACGTGACGTCCACGCTGCCCGCGTGGCTCGAGGTGGACGTCGGCGCCATCCGTCGCAACTTCGCGCGTTTGCAGGCGAAAGCGCGTGTTCCGTTGGTCGTCATGCTCAAGGCTGATGCGTACGGCCTCGGCATGATTGACGTGGCGCGCGCAGTCGGCGTGTCATTCGAGGACGATCAACACGACGCTGCTCATGCGCCGTGGGCGGTCGGCGTGTCGCGGCTTGCTGAGGCGAGCGCACTCCGCGAGGCAGGCTGCAGCAGCCGGATTCTCTGTTGTGCGCCGCTGTCAGTCAGCGAACTTGGGGACGCCGTTGCATTGCATGTCCGTCCGTCGCTTTATGAACCCAACGACATTCATCGCTGGCGCTCGCTCAGCGGTGGTCCGTGGCATCTCTCCATTGATACAGGCATGTCGCGCGCTGGCGCATCATGGACGGACGTGCTGTCCCAACCGGCGTCACTGGAGAAGGCGCTCAAGGTGTCGCCACCGGAGGGCGTGTTCACACACTTCCACAGCGCTGACTGTTCTGAAAGCAGCATGGTGCAACAAGAAGAACGTTTTGCTCGTGTACACGCGGCGCTCGCGCACGCGCTGCCCGTGGACGCCCTCGCGCACCTTGACAACAGTGCGGCGATTGCCGCTCGTCCGCACGGCTCACCGGGACAACTCGCACGGCCCGGCATCGCATTGTTTGGCGCGCGCGAGGTACAGCGCCTGGCGCTTGAGCAGGCCGTACATCTCAGGGCACGCGTGGTGGACCTGCGCTGGATCGCGTCTGGCGACACGGTGAGCTACGCCGCCACATGGACGGCGCCGGACGCGCGACGCATTGCCACCGTCCCAGTCGGGTATGCCGACGGGTATCGACAGTCGTTCTCGAATCGTGGCGAGGTGTCAGTGCGCGGGGAGTTGTGTCCCATCGTGGGGCGCGTCACAATGGATCTCACGATGATCGACGTGACACAGGTCACCTGCGAACTCGGTGACATCGTCACGCTGATCGGCCGCGACGGTGATACGTTGCTGTCGACCGACGCGGTCGCCGAGCGCGGTGCGATCAGTGCCTACGAACTGCTGGTCGGACTTCGGTTGCGTTTGCCGCGACTTTCAATTGGAGGTGCGTGATGCGTGTCACCGTGCCCAATCCGGCGAACAAACGTGCGCTTATCCTCGTGCTCGACGGTGTGGGCTGCGGCGGCGCGTGGGACGCTCGCGCCTATGGCGACGACGGCAGCAATACGATCGCCAACGTTGCCGGTGCGACAGGCGGGTTGGACCTTCCGAACCTCGGCGGGCTCGGGCTCGGGAATATCCTGCCGATCAGCGGCGTGCCCGCGCGACCCAACGCCACCGGCGCCTGGGGCTGCATGCAGCCGCGCTCCGCGGGCAAGGACTCGACCACGGGTCACTGGGAAATTGCTGGCCTGCACCTCGCCAAACCATTTCCCACGTAC
>JAYSVL010000609.1:0-9195 GCA_043718595.1 Gemmatimonadaceae bacterium | reverse complement strand
CCAACGGTACCGCGTGCACCGACGAGCAGTCCAACCACCGTCGTGTTCACACTGGCGGCATCGGGTTTGTTGAGCAACCCGTCAACGTTTGGCGAGTTGTAGTTGGGTACCGTGATTTCCTGACACGCGGTGAACATCGATGATGCGCCAAGCAACACCAGTGTTGCGATCTGTCGACGAGTGGCGAAGTGCACGGAATTCTGAAGGAGTCGCATGGATCAAAACTCCACGTTGAAGTTGATCCAGAAGCTGCGACTTGCCGGATACGCGGCGAGTTCACGGTTGCGTTGAATCGCGTCGGGCACGTTACCGGCGCCAAAGTTCTGGGCCTCAGGATCACCACCGCGAAACTTGGTCCACCAATAGAGGTTGCGACCCGAGAGTTGCACACGCGCACTTTGCGCGCGACCCCATGCCTTTTGCACGAGCGAAGGCGGAACGTCGTAGCCAAGCGTTAACTCACGCAGCTTGGTGTACGACGCGTCCTGGTAGTAGACCCGCGTAACTACGAGATACGTGCTGCGACGATAATTGCCCATGGTCGTGCCGGCGATCGGACTGGGTGCGTCAAAGTCGCGCGAGTTTTGTCCAAGGTCATAGTGCCGCCATGTTCCGTTCGCGAGCATGCCACCTTGTTGCCGATCGAGCAGCGCAAACAGCGACAGGCGACGCCACCGCACTTCATTCCCCCAACCGCCGGTCCACTTCGGATTGCCGTCGCCCATCAGCACGCCGTTTGGATACAGTTGGCGCGGCGCTTGCGGCAACGTGTCGTTGCCAATGAGTTGTGTGGCCGACTTGCCCTCTTCGATACGCACGGCGCCAACCTGAAACGTGCCGAGCAAAAACGCGGGGACCGGGAGTTTGGTGATCTTGCTGCGGTTCATGCCGAAGTTCACTCGCGAGTTCCACGACAAATTTGGCTTCTGCACCGGGAACACGGACACCGCACTTTCAACACCCCACACTTGCATTGATGCGCCATTAGACACCTCCGACGAATAGCCGGAGGTTGGCGGTAGCGTGCGGGTGATTAGCAAATCGGAGATGTTGCGCTGGAATCCAGTAACGTCGATGGTGCCGCGATTGCCGAGCACCGTGGCGTCAAACCCGCCTTCAATCTCGCGCTGGCGTTCCGGCCGGATGCCGGACGCACCACGGCCGGTGCCCACGCGAAACGCGCCAAGCCCGCCGATGTTGGATAAATCGAGCGACGTAAACTTTTGTCCGTACAGCGGTTGGTTGCCGGTTTCGCCGTATGCCACACGGATCTTGAGCTCGTCCACTTTGCCGGGCAGCAATTGCGGCAGGCGATACGATGCCGACCCTTTCGGAAAGAGAAAGAAGCGATCGGTCTCGCCGTTGTTGCTGCTGCGATCCGCGCGCGCACCAACCGTGAGCAGCAACTTGTCGTCCCACAGTAACTCGGTTTGTCCAAAGAGCCCGTAGTCGACCGTCAGCAAACGATTCTCGTCGATGTCGCGCACGGTGCCGGAGGTGACCACTTCCAGTCCGCCGAGTAGACCCTGTCCCGAACCTCGGCTGACGTTGAGTTTGCGTCGTTCGTACTGGGTGCCGAATTGCGAGGTTGCGGTGAGCCGGTCACGCGGCCGCCACACATGCACCACGTTGAGGTTCATATTGCCCTGCGTGTTGTTGCCATCGGACACAGCCGTTGTGCCGGGCAATCCGTCCAGGGGTTCGAACTGCAATTCAGGTGGCGCGTACACTTCGTTGTGCTGCGCCAACACATCGGCGCCACCATAGCCCACAAACCGCACTTCGTGCGCGTTGTTGGAGAACACGTTCCATGTCAGCCGCGCCGTGGTGATGGTGCGCCAGACACCTTCCTGGTTCTTCACCAGATCAATCGTCTGCAGCGGGTTGGAATTGTAGAAGGGATTGATCGGGAACGAGCCGTCGGCCTGCCGTCGCAGGTCGAGAAAACTCGGCACTTTGGTGAGCGTGTAGGCAATGGAGTTGCCGGCGTTGTCGTTGCCAAACAAACCGCGATCGCTCAAGGTGCGCAACACTTCGGCGCCAACTTGCAATTCCATTTTGGGCGACAAGCGCTGGTCGACGTTGAGCCGCACGCCTGTCTTCTTGGCGTACGAGTTGCGCACGATTCCTTGTTCGTTGCGCGACGTGCCAGAGATGAAGTAGCGCGTGTCGGCCGAGCCGCCGCTCACGGAGAGTGTGTTCTCGGTGTTGGACGGTTTGTTGGTGTAGGACTCCGACTCGTAATCGATAAACCGGTTTGGGTCGTAGAATTCCACCGCGCGTGGACCGAAGGCCAGTGTCGCATCAGCCAGCGAAGTAAACCGTCGCGACCCGTTGCGATAGGCGAGCGAGTTGGTGCCAACGCCGGTGCGGAAGTTGTATTTGGGACGGCCGGCTTGTCCGCGTTTGGTGGTAACGAGAATGACGCCGCCCGACGCCTTCGAGCCGTAGATGGCCGCGGCCGCTGAGCCCTTGAGCACTTCAACCGACTCGACATCGTTAGGATTGAGATCGCTGATGCGATTGACTGGCGCTTCTTGTGTGACCGCGGAGATGACGGTGCCGGCAGCGCGTGTCAGCTTGTTGGTGCCATTGCCGATCGACACATCGCTGACGATCACGCCATCGACGACGTACAACGGCTGTGCGTTGCCCAGAATAGACGAGATGCCACGGATGCGCACCCGATTGCCACCGCCGGGTGCACCGGTGCTGGTCGAGATCTGCGCACCCGCCACCTTCCCTTGCAACGCTTGATCAATCGACGGTGACGAGACTTTCGCCAATTGCTCGGCACTCACACTCGCGACGGAAGTCGACAAGTTGCGCCGGGAAATGCCGGTCGCCTGACCAGTGACAACAACCTGATCGAGCTTGAGGGCGTCTTTCCGCATGATCACGCGCACACCGTTCTGCCCCGCCGCGACGGTCAGATCGGCCGGACGATAACCAATGCGCTTCACACTGAGGATCACCTCACCGCTCGGCACGCGCACCGAGAAGGTGCCGTCTTCCTGCGTAAGCGCGCCAGCTGCTGAACCGCGTACCTGAATCTGTGCTGACGGAATTGGCGCGTTGCTGCCTTCTTCCAGCACCGTGCCGGTGAGCAGTCGCAGGGCACCTTGAGCCGCAACTGTGTGTGGCACCGTCAGTACGCCCGCGAGTGTGATGGCGCACATCGTCGACCAGAACCTTCGCATCCGTCCTCCCTGCAGTGAATGTGTGAATGGCCGAGCACGCGGCCGTATTTGCTACAGCGTCAGTAGCGCCACCACGGGGTGGTGGTGCCGGCAGGCATGTGTCGCATGCCGTGCATCGCCATCTCCTTCAAACGTTGTGGTGTCGACACCGGCCCCGACCAGCAGTGTGGCTTCTGATCGCCATAGAGGAAGTACCCTTCGTAGTGCGGCGCCTGAGTGGTCTTCATCCACGCTTCCAGCTCTCGCGTTGCGCGATCGAGAAAGTATGTGTCTGCATCACCGACATAGATATGCAGCTTGTCAACAAGCTTGGGACCAACGGTACTCCAGTGCTGCTGGAGGTAGTAGAGCAGGTCGTAATGTTCGCGCCAATACGTCGCGACGGTTGCATCGACCTGTCCCGTTTTCTTGTTAAAGACTGGCTTGAAGTAGCCGTCGTCGCCAAGCGGACCAAACGTTGCTGACCAGATATCGAGCTGATGCCCGGAGCGACCGTTGGTGCCGTTCACCAACTCCATCCAATTGCGTTGCTGTGACGTTTGCCGGACTTCACCGTTGATCTCGCGCGAATTGATGGTTGGCGTACGATGCCATTCGGTGATTTGTTTATAGAACGCGTTGACGTCTTTGTAAATGTTGATGCCTTCGACGTCAGAGAAGGTGACCGGATCTGGGCAATAGGCCCATGTGCCACCAAAAAAATCTGGCTGTTGAATCTGCAGGGCGAGCGCCTCCCATCCACCGGTTGAGCCGCCATGCAACCAGCGGGCCCACGGCTCGCGAATCGTGCGATAACGTTTTTCCACTTCGGGAATGAGTTCCTGCATGATGACGTCGCCGTACGGGCCGTTGTTCACGGAGTTGACGGCGTACGAATCGTCGAAGTACGGTGTCGGATGCTGAAAGGTGACGGCCAACATGCGCGGAAAGTCGGCCTTCGCCCATTCCGTGCCGAGTTCGTTATTCGCTTCCCAGCGCAGTGGACTGCCGGTGGAGAAGTGTCCTTGTTCGTACAGCACCGGATAGTTGAGTGTCGACGTACGGTAGTCCGTTGGCAGCAGCACCGTCGCACCAACGTAGATGGGACGTCCCCAGAACTTGGTGAGCAGCGGAGACTGCATGCGGAAACGTTCAACCGACGCCGTGTTGGCGGGGAGCGCGATTGGCGGCACCTTCTGGTCGGCAACGAGCCGAATCGTTGCTGTGGTGAGCGGATTAATGCTCAGGCGAACAGGCGTGGAATAGAGATTGCCGGGTGAGCGATTCCACTGTTGTCCTTCCCACTGGTCGTCATGCATCCAGACGACTTTGCCATCGGCGCGCCTGAACTCCGAATACACGTTGACCATCGCTTGCACCCAGTATTCACCAGCGGGAATGTCGGCGAGATCCCACACCGGGTGACCAAGATCGGTCCCACTCACGATCATGTCAGTGCCGGGCAGCGCGCGCTCCACATCGCGGCCAAAAAATGGCGTGCCAACGCGACCGATCTGCAAACGTGGTTCCGGCGTGTTCACGCGCGACAACATGACGAACACACGCCCGGTCGTTGGATCAGCGCGTGTGGTGCGCGGTACACTGACGGCGAACTGGAGTTTGGCTCGACCGGATGGCCACCCCGGCGGCGTTTGTGCGTTCAGGGCGGAGACGAGGGCAACACATGCTGCGCCCGTCAGAGCGCACCATCGTACGCGAGAATTGCTCACGGGTCATATCACCGGTGATAGGGTTCAAACTGCTAATGTTGAGGCCTCTATCGTACGGTTGCCGCCGCTCAAGTCAAGCAGATACTTTCGCGCGCACGTGCACGCGACGCAAGGTGTTGCTCAACGCCCCGACGTAAAGAACGCCGTGAACTCCGGTTGCGCGGCGAGGAACGCAGCGGGCGCCTCACCGGCGAAATCACGAAAGTCGCGCACCAAGTGCGATTGATCAAAATACCCGCAGTCCATAGCGACGCGGGCCAGCGAGTGCGGCGCCTGCTGCCACGCCCGAAAGACGCGCTGAAATCGGGTGATACGCGCCAGCAGCTTCGGTGAAATGCCAACGTGCGACGCGAACAAACGTTGCAACGTCCGCGGTGTGGTGCCGATCTCTCGCGCCATCGCGTCCTGCGCAACCACGCCACCGAACTCGCGAATTAACCGCACGGCCTTTGTCACACGTGGGTCGAGCGTCATCGACATCGTCACCGGACTTTGCAAGCGTGTATTGAGTATCTCCACACACGCGTCGAACGGTGCCGATTGTCCGATGGCGTGGCTGAGTGCATCGCGCAACGAAGGAACGTGCAGCGCGTCGCGTGCCGAGACCTCGAACGCGCTGTAGTCGATCCAGCGATTGGTGATCGCCGCCATGTTGCGGCAGAACATAGCCGCACCGTGTGGCTCAAACCGCACGGCCACGATCTGCACATGTCCAGTTGGACCCACCACAAACGGCCCAGTGATCTGTCCAACGAGCATGGTGAGCGGCTGGACCGTCGGCGCGCCATTCGCAGTGAACGCCTGAAACGGATCGGACAGATTGATGATGAGCTCGGGCGAGCCATCGGGGAGTGCGGGTTCGCCCGGCCCGTCGGCGCTGCCGTCGCCGGAGAGAAACCAGTAACATCGCACCACATGACGAAGGGTGTCGTGCGGCGGCAGCTCGCGGTAGTCCATCACCACTGATGCATGCTACGCGACCCGAATGGTCGATGCACTTTCCGGACGATCCGTTTCATGACAACGCTCCAGGAAATGAGGTGAGCGACGACGATGTCATTGGCATCCGACGTTCCGCGTCATTCCTTCGGGTGATTTTCGCGCTGGCGCCAGGAAATCATCCTTTCGGGTGAGCATATGTCAGGGAATGAGGCCGCGTTCCTTGGCAATTTGTACCGCTTGCGTGCGGCGGCGGGCGCTCAGTTTGTCGAACAACCGCCGAGAGTGTGTCTTGACCGTGTTCTCGCTGACAAAAATCCGCTCGGCGATTTCACGATTGCTAAGCCCCGCGGCGATGAGTTCGAGGATTTGCAGTTCGCGCGATGTGATACCGGACGCCTCGAGCGCTCGTGCATCCTGCACAAACGTGGCCGGGGCACTCACCACCACTTCCTGAATCACCACGCGCTCCTGCTGGCGCGTCAGCGTGAGTCCAAGCCAGATGCCCACGGCTGCAAACAGCACGGCCATCAGCCCGCCGTAGATCGCTATAGAATGTCCAATCGCCAGATAGCGGTACTCGATGGTCTTGAGCACGGCGATCAGCACGCCGCCCAGGAGCCCGAAAAGCAGTACTTTCTTCGTCACGAGAACAGTGCCGGCCGTTCCGTCAGTGTCCCGTGGCGTCGCGCGGCCTGGTGGCAGACACGGGACCCGTCACTTGCGCGCGCAAATGTCGCGCTTTGTCTTCTCCGTCCAGTCCAGTCACGAGTTCCTTGAGCATGCCGTCGTGGATGTCGTACACGAGGCCGTGCAGAATTGGACGACGACCCTTCGCCCACGCGCGTTGCACGATCGGTGTGCGCGACAACTGGAAGACCTGTTCGATGACATTCAGTTCGACGAGGCGATGTATTCGCGCCTCATCGTCGGGCAGCGCTGCTAGTTCGTCCGCGTTCCAGCGATACACATCGCGCACTACATGCAGCCAGTGATCGACGACCCCATGACGTTGCGGCAGCGTGGCCGCGTGTACACCACCGCAGCCGTAGTGCCCACAGACCAGCACATGCTTCACGTCAAGAAACTCGACCGCGTATTCGAGCGACGACAGCAAGTTCAGGTCGGTCGGATGTGCCTGATTGGCGATGTTGCGATGTGTGAAGACTTCGCCGGGCTTCGAACCGGTCAGCATTTCCGCCGGAACCCGTGAGTCGCAGCAGCCTATGAAGAAGAAATGCGGCTCCTGGCCTGCCGCCCGTCGTTCAAAGTACGTGGGGTCGGCTTCGCGCATGCCCGTTGCCCACGCACGATTGTTGGCGAAAAGGCGGACATAATTTTCCATCCCCCGAAGCTACTCGCTGTTGATGGCCGGTCCAATGAGGTCGGCGACGATCTTCCCCGACGACATGACACCGGGCAGGCCGGCACCGGGATGCGAGCCGGCGCCACAGAAATACAGGTTAGCGATATCTGGACTCCGATTGTGCGGCCGCATGTACGCGGACTGCATCAACGTTGGCTCAATGCCAAACGCGCTGCCGTGGTAGCTGTTGAGCGTTTGCTCGAAGTACCGCGGATCGATACGTCGTTCGGTGACGATGTGCGATTGCAAACCCGGCAGATAACGATCTTCGAGAAACTGCATGATGCGATCGCGATAACGCTGTCCCACCGCTTCCCAGTCTATGCCACTGCCCAAATGTGGCACCGGTGACAGCACATACCAGCAATCGTGTCCTGGAGGCGCGAGCGACGGATCGGTGGCTGTTGGGCGGTGCAGGTAGAGCGAGAAATCATCGGCGAGGATTTTGCGTTCGAACACATCTTCCAGCAGTTCGCGGTACCGTGGCCCAAGGATGATCTCGTGGTGCGCAATATCGGGATACTGCTTGTTGGTGCCAAAGTAGATCACGAACAGCGACATCGAGTAGGTATAGTTGGCAATGCGTGCGTCGCTCATAGACGGGCGCGCCCACGCTGGCACAAGGCGCCGGTACCCTTCCGCCACATCGCCGTTGCACACGACATGATTTGCAGACAGCTGTTCACCGTTGACCAGTCGCACACCGGTTGCACGTTTGCTCGCACGATCGACGGTGATTTCGGCAACTTCACTATTGAGCCGCACCACACCACCGATCTCTTCGAACAACTGCACCATGCCGCGCACCAGGGCACCAGTGCCACCCATGGCAAAGAGCACACCCCACTGCTGTTCGAGGCGCTGAATAAGCGCGTAAATGGACGACGTGTGAAATGGATTGCCGCCAACCAACAACGGATGAAACGAGAACACGCTACGCAATCGTTCGTCTTGCAGGTAGCGACTGACATGCGCGGCCACCGAACGATCGGCACGCAAACGCATGAGGTCGGGAATGACGCGCAAGAACGAACCAACGGTGAGGAACGGCTTGTCGAGTAGGGCCATCCCCACGTCATAGATTGGACGAATGCTCTCCAGCAGTCGCTCATAGCCGGCAACGTCCGCACCATTCGTAAAGGCGCGAACCTGTGCGATTTGTTGTGCGCGGTCACCGTTGTAGTGAAACACGGAACCATCGTCGAAGCGGATGTTGTAGAACGGGTCGAGCGGCACAAGTTGTACGTAGTCGTGGCGCTTCCGTCCAGCAGCCTCGAAGATGTCGTCGATGATCCACGGCGCGGTAATGATCGTCGGGCCGGCGTCAAAGACAAAACCATCCTGCTCAAAGACGCGTGCGCGCCCGCCGGCTTGTTCGAGCTTTTCGACGATGGTGACGTCGTGTCCGCCGGCCTGCAGACGAATGGCTGCCGCCAACCCTCCAAACCCGCTCCCAATCACTACGCTGCGCATAACTGCGGAGTATGAGCTCCGACGTATCGCGGCGCAACGATGCGGCCCAACAACAGAGGGCGCCGATGCTCTGGCGCCCTTGCGCGTATTGTCTCGACGAAACTCGGGGCTACGTGCGGCCGTTGAGCCCAGTGGCGAGCCGTATCGCTTCGGCGCGCACCAGCAGCAAGTCACTGTCTTCGGTTGGTGCAAGCATGGTGCGTCCTTTCGCGTCGAGCACGTAGGCATTCGGCGTGCCCCACTGATTGAACGCCTGACTCGCTGTCTTGGCATCATCGAGCACGACGGGCATGGCCACGTTGTGTTGCTTGAGAAACGCGTTGAGTGCGACCGACGGTTCTGTTTCCTCCATGACCATCACCATCCGCACGCCCTCCTCGGCGAGCTGCAAGGCGACGCGTTGCAGCTCTGGCAGCGCATTGACTGCGGGTCCGCAGAAGCGCGAAAAGAATAGGACGACCGTGACCTGATCGCGAACCAGCGCGCGGAGGTCCTGGGCGGTGCCATC
>JAYSVL010000608.1:0-3060 GCA_043718595.1 Gemmatimonadaceae bacterium | reverse complement strand
GCTGTTGCCGGAGTCGCAGCCGTCGCTCCGCTTGTCAGTTTCGAAATATCCTCGTGCGATGCCGCGATCACCGCGAGGGTGTCACCAATCGCACTCGTCGTCCCTTCTTCCACCAGCCGCGCGCGCAGCACACCATCTCCCCGCGCGACGAGCTCCATGATGGCCTTGTCCGTCTCGACCTCGGCGATTGTTTCCCCGCTCTTCACCGCGTCGCCGACGTTCTTGTGCCACTTTACCAAGCGCCCTTCTTCCATCGTTGGAGAGAGCGCCTCCATCATCACTTTGGTCGCCATGGTTCAGTCGAGATAGAGAACGTTTTTTACAGCGGCGATCGTCTTGGCAACGTCGGGCTTTGCAGCTTTCTCGAGACTCTTCGTGTAGGGCATCGGCGCATCCGCCTGGTGCACGCGCAGCACTGGTGCGTCGAGGTAGTCAAAGCAGTGTCGCTGCACATAGTCCACCACCTGCGCACCAACGCCGCACATTTCCCACCCTTCTTCCACCACCACGCAGCGGCTGGTCTTCTGCACCGATGCGACGATGGTCTCAACGTCCATTGGTCGAATGGTGCGCAAATCCACGACCTCGCACGAAATGCCGTCCTTCGCCAACTGCTCCGCGACTTGCAACGCCACGAGCACCATCTTGCCGTGTGAAATGAGCGAGACCTGTTGTCCTTCGCGTTTCACTTCAGCCTTGCCGAGCGGAATCACATAGTCGCTGTCTGGCACTTCACCCTTGGTGTTGTATAACATTTCGCCTTCGAGAAAACACACCGGGTTATCATCGCGAATGGCGGCCTTGAGCAACCCCTTGGCATCGTACGGTGTGGCCGGCGCCACCACCTTGAGCCCAGGGATGTGCGCCAGCCACGATTCCCACGCTTGCGAATGCTGCGCGCCGAGTTGCAATGCGGCGCCGTTTGGACCACGAAACACAATCGGCATCGGGAACTGTCCACCAGACATGTACAACATCTTCGCCGCAGCGTTGACGACCTGGTCGATGGCGAGCAAGGCAAAGTTCCACGTCATGAACTCAATGATCGGACGCAGGCCAACCATCGCCGATCCCACGCCGACACCGGCGAACCCAAGTTCAGTGATCGGTGTGTCCACCACCCGCATCTCGCCGAACTCCTGCAGCAATCCTTTGGACACCTTATACGCACCCTGATAGACAGCGACTTCCTCACCCATGAGGAAGACGCGGTCGTCGCGATGCATCTCTTCTTTGAGCGCCATGTTCAGCGCGTCGCGGTAGGTGATGACAGCCATGGTAGATATGCGCCCTCAGCTCGTGGTTTCGACGAGAATGTCTTCCATGAGCGCTTCGAGCGGGAGCTCGGGGCTCTGTTCGGCGAAATCGATAGAGTCCTGCACAATCGCCTTGATCTCTTCGTCCATCGCCGACACTTCGTCCGCCGTAATTTCCTTGTCTGCTTCCATGCGCTGCCGCAACAACGCGATGGGGTCGCGCTTGAGATACTGCTCCAACTCCTCCTTCGTGCGATACGTTCCGCTCACGGCGTCGGACATCGAATGTCCCATAAAGCGATAGGTGCGAATTTCGAGCAACGTTGGTGTGCTGTCCTTCCGCGCGCGCGCGATTGCTTCGGCCGCCGCTGCGCGCACGGCGTGGACATCCTGACCGTCGACTACATCACGCGGCATGTCATAAGACGCACCGCGCTTGTAGATGTCGTTCACGGCCGACGCACGTTCGATGGCCGTACCCATCCCGTAGCGATTGTTCTCAATCACAAACAGGCACGGCAACTTCCATAAACCGGCCATGTTCAACGCTTCGTGGAACGCGCCGTTGTTGACGGCCGCTTCGCCCATGAAGCAGACGATAACCTGATCGCCACCGCGATACTTGATGGCGAAACCGACGCCTGCCGCAATGGGAATGTGTCCACCAACAATGCCGTGACCGCCGAGGAAGCCGAGCTGTTTGTCGAACATGTGCATCGAGCCGCCCTTGCCTCTGGCGCAGCCATCTTGTCGCCCAAACAACTCGGCCATCACCGCACGCGGCGTCATACCACGGGCCAGCGCTTGTCCGTGATCGCGATACGTCGTGATGAGATAGTCGTCGGGACGCAGCAGGGAATTGAAACCAGTTGATACCGCTTCCTGTCCGATGTACAAATGACAGAAGCCGCCGATGCGTCCGATGGCGTACATCTCGGCGGTGCGCTCCTCAAAGCGGCGTTGCAGCAGCATCGAATACAGCAACTCGCGATTGAGCGATGCCGAATCTTTGGCCGATGTTGCGGCCGCCTTTGGCGCTGCGTTCGCTGACGCGGCGCGGCTGGGTTCCTTCTTGCGCGTTTTGGTGGCGGTCATGCGTGACTCATGATCGGGAGAGATCCACGGGACGAGGTCGGAGCACGGGATGGTGCACGCGGAGTGCGTGCGGGGAGGTCAGACGCCAGCGGCTTGCACTTGCTCCCACGCGTGATAACTGGAACGGACGAGTGGGCCGCTCTCGACGTGGCGAAAGCCCATCCGCATGCCCACGGTGTAGAGCTCACGGAATTCCTCGGGCGTGACGTAGCGGTCGAGCGCAATGTGTCCGTCGGACGGGCGCAAATACTGGCCGAGCGTGAGGATGTCAACATCAACGTCACGCAGGTCCTTCATCACGGCGATGACTTCTTCGTTCGTTTCGCCGAGTCCAAGGATGATGCCGGTTTTTGTCGGAA
Organism: Gemmatimonadaceae bacterium; assembly: GCA_043718595.1. Classification (GTDB taxonomy): domain Bacteria; phylum Gemmatimonadota; class Gemmatimonadetes; order Gemmatimonadales; family Gemmatimonadaceae; genus Gemmatimonas. Next base: position 350 of record JAYSVL010000608.1, on the reverse strand, counting down.
TGTCAGGCGCGTAACGCTTGGCGACGCGAAATATTTCCAGCAGCCGTTCGTAGCGTCCACCGGGCCGAGCACGCTTATAGAGACGCGGCACCGTCTCGGTATTGTGGTTGTAGATGTCCGGACGTGCGTCGAGTACGGCGTGGATCGCATCTTCATTGCCCTGAAAGTCAGGGACCAGCACCTCGATAGAGCATTCGGGGAGCTGTGCACGGATTTGGCGGATCGTTTCGGCAAAAATGTAGGACCCGAAATCCGGCAGGTCATCGCGATCGACCGAGGTGATAACCGCGTGGCGCAACTTGAGCTCGGCGATGGCCTGCGCGACGCGTGACGGTTCTTCGATATCGTAC
>JAYSVL010000607.1:0-3065 GCA_043718595.1 Gemmatimonadaceae bacterium | reverse complement strand
TTTCACCGTGGTGTGACAGCCGCGACAGGCGCTGGTGATCCCAAGCGACGAATCGAGCGCCGGTCGCGGAATGGCAACGGAGTGATCCGACCGTGCATATCGTATCGATGTGCCAAGTTCCTGTTGCTGCTGATACGACATGTGACATGCAACGCACACGCTGCCCGCGGAACCTGCGCGATGTTTGGTGTGGGCGGGAATGTCGGCGGCTTTGCTGGCGTGACAGCTCGTGCACTGCCGGTCATCCGTGCGACCGGGCAACGGCGTACCATCCACCGTGCGATAGTGTTGTGAGTGCGGATCATGACACGACGTACAGGTCATGTTGCCATTGCGATAACAGTCGCTGGCGAAGTGTCCCTCCTGATACGCGAACGTGCGTGTGCGGCCATCCGCCGTGAGCGGCTGGTCACCGAGTTGCGCCAGGCGCACCGAATAGAATTGCGAGAGCGGCGCTCCAGGTTTCCAGTGCGACACCAGTCGGGCTTTCAGGGCATGACACGACATGCAGACATCGACGGACTGGTCTTTTGTCAGTGTAGCGAGGGCGACGAGACCGATGTCGGCCGACGCTGGCGTGCCCGCGTGCATGAGTTGCACATGTCGTGCGGCCGGGCCGTGACACGATTCACAATTGATCGCGAAACCGTTGTTGCTCGAGCGCCATTGTTTTGCTGTCGCGTCAAAGGTGACGTCGATCTGACTGCCGTGGCACGACTGGCAATTGCTGAAGCGGGGCTCGTCGCCCAAAATGCGCGATGGCGGCCAATCGCCGCAGTCGGCGAGACGCATGGTGGTCGTGATGGGCTGCCAACCCGCGTTGGTTCGAGTGCCGGTGTTGCAGAACCATGTGCGACTATGCTTGCTCCAGTCAAACGGCAGGAAGCGCAGTGTTCCGTCGCTGAATTTGGTGACGAAACCTTGTGTACCACCACCCGCCATGTGACCGCCACCAATGACCGCGTCGACCGTGAGCATTGTGTCGCGTTCGCCGGCGCGCTGCACGGTGAAGGAGAAGACGCCGTTGTTTTGTCGCGGGACGACCGTCGCATCGCGAAAACGGAGAGGTATGCCGTTAAACGGCGCAATCACTGGCACGCGATCGGCGCCGGACGTGGCGCCACCGGCTACACCGTGCGTGGATGCGCGCCACGCGGTGAACTGTTCGCGGTGACACGCCTGACAACTCTCGGCGCCTGCAAACTCGCTGGCGGCCGGCGCGACGGGTGTGCCGAGTGCGGTGGCGATGAGCGGTGCGTCATCGGCAGTGATCACCGTGCCGGTGTCGTCGCGTGTGCACGATGCGCTGAGGATCGCGGCTAGCAGCAGGCTCGCGCCGTGCCGCGCCGTGTTGCGCATCGCGTAACTCGGCGCACGCACCTCGGAACGACTTGCGGACTGTCTCACGGCACGCCACGAGACCATGTGGGACCTTCACACGCGCACAAAGTGCGGATGTAGCGCACGAGGGCGCGAATCTCGGCAGCAGATAGCGAGGCACCAAAGCCCGGCATGCGCGCGCTACGATTCATGATCGCACCACCGCCGTCGATCGTATCGTAGAGTGCGTCATCGCTGCGCAACGACTCCGAGCGCGCGTCCGTGTGTTTGGCTGGTGGTATCGGCAAGGATGTGGCGTTTGGTCCATCGCCGTTGCCTTTCGCACCGTGACAGCCGGCACACCAGCGCTGGTACAAGGCTGCGGTTTCCGTTGATGCGCTGGTTGTCGTGAGCGCGGGCGGAGGGGGCGCTGACGGGCCGGGCGCGAGGGGAGGTGGTGTCGCCGCCGGATCGCCACCAAAGTAACGAATGATGAGCGTGCGGTCGCTCGCGTTGAGTCGTGCCTTGGGCATCGCAGCGCCGGGACGCACGCGTTGCGGATCACGAATGATGGTGGCGATGTACGCCGGATCGCGCCGCGTGCGTACGTCGTCGAGACTTGGCGCGAGCATGCCGCCCTGTCGGCCGATCTTGTGACACCCCAAACAGGCCAACTTGTCGCGCAACAACGATTCGGCTTTCTGACGCGCGAACGGTGAGAGCGGTGGCAGAACTTGCGGTGCCGGTTGCGCTGTCAACGCGGTTGCGCAGAACGCCAGCTGCTGGATCGCCAGAATCGCGCAGGCAAGCGCACGCAAGACCGCGCGGGCGGGCGCCTTCCCGACAGCGCGCTCGGTCATGCGTACTACCGCTTCGCCGGTGTGCGTCGCGCGCCCGTCCACAGCACAATGGAGCCACAGCCATTCCGCGACTGAAATTCCAGCGGCACGCTGGCCGTGCGCGAATAGATCTCAACGCCACGCACGTCGTTGGGTTGAATGAAGGCGTCGAGATTACCGTCGGTGGGCACCAACACGCCGTTCATAAATACCGCCGGCACACACGATCCGCCGCTGCCGGCGTTCCGCATGAGCACTTTGTCGCCGCTGCCAACGCCGGCGATGATAGTCATGCCCGGCGTGGAGCGAAACAAGTCGGCCGTGGTCATGGCGGCACGTTTGGTGATCTGCGCTTCGTCAAGGAAATGTCCAAAGCCACTCTTTTTTCGTCGCTCGAAGTCGGCCAGCGGCACGGCCGAGGCATCGGGGCGCGCGTTCACCTTGACCGCTTCAAGCACTGGGGCGAGTGCGTCCATCATGACGTCAATCGTGGCGTCGGCGTTTTCGATGATGTCTACCGCTTTGCGCGTGACCTGAAAGCCGAGCGCGCGCGACTCAAGCGTGTAGGAGCCGGTCGGCAGTGCGCTCAGCGAAAATTGTCCGTCTGCAGTGGTCGTGTCGGTAATGCCATCCCACACGCCGATGCGAGCGCCGGCAAGCGGTTTCCCATCCGGCGTGCGCACAACACCGCGCAGTCGTCCGTTGCCGGCGGCCACTTTTGAGCTCAACGTGACATCGGCAGCGCCGGGCAAACGGTTGCCGCCAACGTCGGGTGCGTTGCCTTCGCGACCACCAATGCGCACCACGCGCTCGACCCGTGTTGCTGTACCAATGAACAGGTCACGCACGAGCAGCCCGTTGCGTGGTGCAGTCAACTCAACAACACCACTCGAATCACCACCGGCA
>JAYSVL010000606.1:0-9250 GCA_043718595.1 Gemmatimonadaceae bacterium | reverse complement strand
GTCACAACGCCGCCGCACGAACAGCCTGCCATCAAACGCGACTCGCTGTAGAAACGGCGTAACAGCCTGCCATTAAGCGCGACTCGCTGTAGACGCTGCGTAACAGCGGCCGGGCCGTCGTCGCGCTACAGGCGCCCCTGCGGTATGAGTCGCACCCGTTGTCCGCGCAACAGTCGCAAGCGCGACGCCGCGTGACCGTCGCGCACGGCAATTTCCAACAGACCACTCGATCCCGTCAGTGCGATCAACTCTCCCGAGACCGCGTCGGCATACGTGCGCACGACGCGCACCGTGTGCGCGCCCACCAACACGCTGCTTACATCGCGCGCAATGAGATTGGTAATTGCATTGCCAAAGCTGTCGATCGTGAGCACTTCCCCTTCCACAATGCCTTCCGCATTGACGCGTGGTTTTGGCGTACGGCGTCGTTCGGCGTCAGTAAAGGGCGCACCGAGGGCATCAAAATCCACACCGATGGCCAACTGCGCGGCAACCGGTGCGAACACATCGCGACCATGAAACGTTGGCGACGCGGCGGCATCAACAGGCAGCGCGATGACCCGCGCATCGAGCGAAAACAGCGCCGGTGAGAGCACGCCGTTGTCCGGACCGACGAGATACCGGCCTTCGCTAACGACGGCGATCGCCGCGCGCGAGGAGCCAACCGATGGATCGACGACGACCACATGGACGGTGCCGACCGGGAAGCGTTTCCAGAAACGCGCGAGCGTAAGTCGTGCGAACTCGATGTCCTGTGCGGGCACATGATGCGACATGTCGAGCACCGGTATGCCGCCGGCAAGCGTGGTACACACGCCTTTGATCTCGGCGACATAACCGTCGGCGGTGCCAAAGTCGGTGAGTAGTGTGATCGCTGGTGCTCGCATCTCCGTAAAGTGTGTCAGACGACGGAGCGCCGCCACCGTCCACTCGCCCACAATAGCGTCATAGCAACTCCGCGTAGTGCCGCGGTGATCGCGAGCGTCCACCACAATCCCGTTGCCCCCCATTGCGACGCGCTCCAGGCGCCGAGTGGAATGCGCAACGCGGTGATGGTGGTTGACGCAATCATTGGCGGAATAGTCCAACCAGCGCCGCCCATCGCGCTCTCGAGCACCACTTCGGCACCGAGGAATAACTGCGAGAATGCGGCGATGCGCAGGTAACTCGCCGCTTCGTCAATGACGGCCGCGTCGGTTGAAAAGAGCGCGGCAAGCGATGCGGGCATGAGCACGGTGACCGTCGCCATGATCAGGCCGCAGGCCGTCACCAATCCCATCGCGCTCCATCCAGCGCGTCGTGCGCGGTCGATATCGCCAGCACCAATACTCTGCCCGACAATCGCCGCCACTGCCGCGCCAACGCCCACAGCGATGACATAGACGACACTTTCGATGCGGAAGCCAAGGCCGAGGGCGGCGAGGGCCGGCGTGCCGAACTGTGTGGTAGTCCTCGTGAGCGCGACGTAGATCGCACTGAAGGCGACACCGGTGGCAGCCGCTGGCGCGCCAACACGCGCGATGGCGCGCAGTACCGCGAGTCGTGGCCACGTGAACACGAGCATGCCGCGACGTACCAGCAGGACGACGCCAACGATGCAGCCGACCGCGCGCGGAACGATGGTCGCGAGAGCCGCGCCCTTCACTCCCATTGCCGGGATAGGGCCTACACCGAGGATCAATGCGGGATCGAGCAGCAGTCCAACGACTGTTGTTGCGACGAGTACGTAGAGTGGCGTGCGCGTGTCGCCGCTGGCTCGAAAGGCCGCATCGACGGCAAAGAACCCAAAGATGAGCGGCATACCGAGCAGGTACGTCCCGAGATATGTCGTGCCGATCGTTGTCACTACGGTGCCCGTGCCCGAGAGCGCGAACAGCGACGACGTGAGCGTTGGTGCAGCAAGTGCAATCAGCGCACCAAGTGCAACGCCAAACAGGATACCCTCACCAACAACGCGTGCGGCTTCGCGCGGTCGACGCTCTCCGTGACGACGGGCGGCGATGGCGTCAACGCCGATGCTGACCATCTCGCCGATCGAAATGGCGAGCCAGATCCAGAAAACCGATGACGTAGCCGCGGCGAGCGCGTCGGCGCCGAGGTAGCGTCCGATCCAGAACGTGTCGACGGTGTGAAACATCGTCATCAACAGATTGGCGACGACGGCCGGCACAGCGACCCGGCGGATCGTTCGTGCTAACGGTTCGCCAACAAGCGCTCCAGCTGGTGCGTCGCCCTCGGGAACTGGTCCCGCGGGCGCATCAGGGAATCCGAACTGGGTCAGACCGGGTAACGCTCGGCCAATCGCGCCAACACGCGATCGGCAATAGACTCGAGTACGCGTGCGGCCTGTGACGTTGGTTCAGCGATGACAATTGGCCGACCACTATCGCCACCTTCCTGAATGCGCGGATCGAGCGGCACCTGCCCAAGCAGTGGCAGGTTGCACTCCTCGGCCAGTCGTGCACCTCCGCCAGATCCGAACACGGCGATTGGCTTTCCCGTTTCTGGATTCTCAAACCACGACATGTTCTCGACGATGCCCAACACCGGCACGTTGGTCCGCTCGAACATCTTCACGCCACGCAATGCATCACCTACGGACACTTGTTGTGGTGTGGTGACCACGATGGCGCCATGCACGGACGTGGCTTGCACGAGTGAGAGCTGCGCATCACCCGTGCCTGGTGGCATGTCGACAAAGAAATAGTCGAGCTGTCCCCAGGCCACATCACGAAGAAACTGCGTGATGATTTTCATGACGATGGGCCCGCGCCAAATGGCCGGCTGCTCGCGTTCGATGAGAAAGCCGAGCGAGATGACTTTGATGCCATGCGCTTCAAGCGGAATGATTTTTTCGTCGATCACTTTCGGTGCGGCATCGACACCAAGCATCAGAGGCAGATTGGGGCCGTAGATATCGGCGTCCATGATGCCGACGCGGGCACCTTTGCGCGCGAGTGCCAGTGCGAGGTTGACGGCGACGGTGCTCTTGCCGACCCCACCCTTGCCCGACGACACGGCAATGATGCGACCGAGATTCGGATATTGCACGGGATCGGGAACTTTCGACTGCGCTTTGGGAGGCGGTGCGTTGTCCATCACCGGGAGAGCACGTCCTGCGGGTCGAGCGGTTGGCGATGGTGCATTGGCTTGTGTCGGGTCCCGCACGTCAACGCGAACGTCCGTTACGCCGTCGAGCGACTCGATGGCCTGCCGCACCTCTCGCACGATGGTGGCGTCGTCGGACGCGCCGAGGAAGAGCGTGAGCCGGACACGGCCCTCGACGGACGTCGCAATGTCGCGAACCATCTCGGCCGCCATGACGTCGGCGCCGGTCCGTGGGTTTCGCACGCGGCGAAGGGCAGTCGCGATGCGTTCCTGAAGGGGATTCATATGTGAGATCGATGCAGTGGAGGGGCGAACCCCGAGCGAGGGACCAACAGCGGTGGCCGCGATCCGTGCGCGCGATTTCACCTTCGCGTGCTCGTCGAAGATAGTTTGAAGTCCCAACAGAACAACAACAGCGGGGGGCTGCGCCCCGATACGAACGGATTTTGCCGATAGGAACGGTCAAACAAAAGAATTGCAGTTGACCTATCCGTTTGTATCCGCGAAATCCTTGTTATCGGGGCGCAGCCCCCATGCAGTTTGTAGTTGTTCGTAGTTGTTCGTTCTTATCCCTGTTCAGCCGTCCGGCAGCTCACCGGAACGCAAGTACGTGCGCGCGTCGCTCACCACGCGCGCGCGTACCTCAGCGAGTGCACCCGCCAGCAACGCACCGGCCGCTTTGGCGTGGCCACCGCCGTCATAACGGCGCGCCAACTGCTGCACGTCCACCGTACCCGTGCTGCGAAACGACACCTTGACCTTGCCATATCCAAGGTCGCGAAAGAACAACGCGAGTCGCGTGCCCACGATGGATCGCGGATGTTCAACGATGCCGTCCAAGTCCTCACTCGTTACATCAAACTTCTCCATCACGCCAGCGTCGATCGAGATCCACGAGAGGCCGATGGCATCGTCAACCTCGAGTGAGGCAAGCGCCTCGCGCAATAACTGCAGCTTACCGACGCTCACCTGCGCATAGATGCGGCGATACATCTCTTCTGGATCGACACCCGCGGCCAATAACGATGCGGCGACCGCGTGCGCTCGTGGCGACGTGTTGCTAAAACGGAAACTGCCGGTGTCGGTCAGGATGGCACAATACAGCGACCGCGCAATCACCGGTGTGATCTCGAGACCGAGTGTGCTGGCAAAATCAAAGATCAACTCGCCGGTCGCGCACGCCGTCGTGTCCGCCAACAGCAGTTGGCCCACGGGCTCATCGCCCGCGACGTGATGATCGATGACGCCGATCGGCACGGCGAGCGAGCGCACACGGTCAGCGAGCGCTCCCAGACGACGCACGTCGTTGATGTCCACGACCACGAGTGCGTCGACATCGTCCAGCGCCGCCGCGCCTCGCGCACTCGCCTCTTCGACATCAGGGCCAAGCAGGAAATCGAACATCGACGGCCACGGTGTCGGATTGACGACACGTGCGGTGACGCCGAGCTGACCGAGCAAACGCGCGAGCGCCATTTCCGACCCACATCCATCCCCGTCCGCATTCATGTGCGTGGACAGACCCACGAGCATGCCGGGGCGAAACATGCTCGCGAACCGACGAACGTCTGCCGAGCGCTCGCTCGTCGGTAACAGCAGGTCGCTCAGGGCCGACGCAGGCGCCGTCGTCACATCCGTATTCACGTAGTGCATCTCTGAGTGACTCCGCGTCGGTATGGCATCACGCCCGATTCAGAACGCTGTGTTTGCGGCCGTAGCCGAAGTAGAACACCATGCCGATCGCCAGCCAAACCACGAGCCGGATCCAGGTATCTTTGCCGAGCCCGTAGATCATGGCGCCACAGACGCCGATGCCAAGAATGGACACAGCCCATATCGCTGGTACACGGAATGCGCGCGGCAGGTCCGGGCGACGAACACGAAGGATCAACACGCCCGCACAGACCAGCATGAACGCAAACAGCGTGCCGATACTTGTCATCTCACCGACAACGCTCTCCGGCAGGAACGCGGCGAACGCAGCAGTGAAGAAAAAGAACAGCATGTTGGACTTCCACGGCGTGCGATACTTGGGGTGGGTGTCGGAGAAAACCTTCGGCACCAGTCCATCGCGACTCATTGAATAGAATACGCGAGACTGACCGAGCAGCATGACAAGAATGACCGAGCTGAAACCGGCGAGAATGGCGACGGTGACAAGATTAGCCAGCCAGCCATATCCGATCATGTATTTCTCGATCGCAAACGCCACCGACGCCTCACCGCCAGCACCGCGGAAGTCTTCCACCGTCGCGACGCCACTCAGCACATGGGCGAACAACACGTAGAGAATGGTGCAGACTACGAGCGAGCCCAAGATGCCGATGGGCATGTCGCGCGAGGGATTTTTTGCCTCCTGTGCAGCGGTAGACACGGCGTCAAAGCCGATAAACGCGAAGAACACGACTCCGGCCGCGCCAAGAACGCCCATCACGCCACCATACGCGTGTGTCACACCAAGTGGCGTCGTATAACTGCCCGCAGTCGGAATGTACGGCGTGTGGTTGGCTGGATTCATGAAGCCCCAGCCAATGCCGATCACCATCATCACAATGGCGACCTTGGTGATGACGATGATGCCGTTCAGCAACGCGGATTCTTGCGTGCCGCGGACCAACACCAGCGACAACAGGAACAACACGATGACTGCCGGAACATTCATGATGCCGTGTGTGCCTGTACCGGCCATCGTTTCGAGCGGCGAGTGACTCCATTCATACGGTATTGCCCCCACGCCGAGGATCGTCAGCAGTTTGTTGAAATACTGACTCCACGCGATGGCGACCGTCGCCGCACCGACGGCATACTCAAGTACCAGATCCCAACCGATGATCCACGCTACGAACTCGCCCATCGTAGCGTACGAGTATGTGTAGGCGCTTCCGGCGATTGGGATCATGGACGCGAACTCGGCGTAGCACAGCCCGGCAAATGCACACCCAAGTCCGGCGACCATGAACGCGAGAGTGACCGACGGTCCCGCTCGTTCGGCGATGGCTGCGGCGGTCCGGACAAACAGACCAGCTCCGATAATGGCGCCAATGCCGAGCCCGACAAGCGACCATGCGCCGAGTGTGCGCTTGAGGCCACTTTCGCCATCGGCCCCACTATCACGCATCAGCATGTCGATCGACTTCGTTCTATTCAGACCACCGGCCATGACTATCTCGTAAGGGACAACTGCAGTGCGGTACACGCACGCAGAAGAGGGTTGCCGTGACTAGACGGCATCACGCGAAGATGTGCCGCGTCCGCAGTAGAGTCAACACGCGTGATGCCCTGTATCCCCACGCAACGCGCGCAATCACAACGAGTAGTTCGGCGCCTCGCGCGTGATCGTCACGTCATGCGGATGTGACTCGCGCAACCCTGCTGTTGTGATGCGGACAAACTCGGCGTCCACCCGGAGCGCATCGATGGTGCCACAGCCAACATATCCCATACCGCTGCGCAGTCCGCCGATCATCTGAAAGAGCACATCACCAACCGGACCCTTGTATGGGACGCGACCCTCGATGCCCTCCGGGACCAGCTTCTTTGACGACATCTCCCCATCCTGGAAGTACCGGTCGGCGCTCCCGTCTTGCATGGCGGAAAGCGAGCCCATGCCGCGAATCATCTTGAATCGCCGACCCTCGAGCAGGAACGACTCACCGGGGCTTTCCTCCGTTCCCGCCAACATGGATCCCATCATCACACTGGAGGCACCGGCGGCCAGTGCCTTGACGATATCACCCGAATACTTGACGCCGCCATCCGCAATAACCGGCACTCCGTCTGCACCCTCGACGGCATCCATCACGGCGGTGAGCTGCGGAACACCAACGCCGGTCACGACGCGCGTTGTGCAAATCGAGCCGGGCCCAACGCCCACCTTGACGGCATCAACGCCGCGTGCCACCAGCGCGGCCGCTCCAGCACGTGTCGCCACGTTCCCGGCCACTAGCTGGATATCGGGGAAGGCCTCGCGTACCTGGGCGGTGGCATGCAGCACCGCGTCACTGTGTCCATGCGCCGTATCAATAACGATTACGTCAACGCCCGACTGGATCAGCGCGCGCGCCCGATCGAGATAGTCCCCGCCCGCGCCAATCGCTGCAGCGACGCGAAGCCGACCGTGGTGGTCCTTATTGGCATCCGGATACTTGCGACGCTTGTGAATGTCCTTGACGGTGATCAGTCCCTTGAGGGTCCCGTGCTCATCGACCACCGGCAGTTTTTCAATGCGATGCTTGCCCAGAATGCGCTCTGCTTCGTCAAGCGTCGTGCCGACGGGCGCTGTGACAAGCTCGTCGGACGTCATCACGTCACGCAACGGACGATCAAGCTCGCGCTCAAATTGCAGGTCGCGATTTGTCAGGATGCCAACGAGCATGCCCGCGGCGTCAACAATGGGTACGCCGGAAATCTTGAAACGCGTCATGAGTGCGACCGCTTCTCGCAGCGACGCCGTTGGCGAGAGCGTGATCGGGTTGAGAATCATGCCGCTCTCGGACCGCTTAACGCGATCCACTTCAGCGGCCTGTCGATCGATGGACATGTTTTTGTGCAGCACGCCGATCGCACCAGAACGTGCCATCATGATCGCCATCTCGCTTTCCGTCACCGTGTCCATGGCCGCCGAGACGAGCGGCACATTGAGCTCAATGCCGCGTGTGAAATGCGACCGGATGCTGACCGATTTTGGATGCGTGAGCGAGTGACGTGGCGCGAGCAGCACGTCATCGAACGTCAAGGCAAGTTCTTCACGGATGCGCGACGATCGCGTGGTGGTCGCATGCGCAAGGTGCTCTGAGGCGCCGTTGCGCGAAAGCCCGCGTCCGGGGAGTTCCCCAGCGGCGGGCTTGGTCGATTGACTTGTTGAGGGTGCCATTTAGAAACGTAGACGCCACGACGAATCGTGTCCAGCCGTTGGCTTTGGTTGCGTCGCGTTCAGCCGCGGCTGCGGGCAGCGCCTGTCCGACCAACTACCCGCTGCAGTCGCCGTCGCATTCGCGCAGGCAGAAAGAAGCCTGCAGCCCCAATAACACGCGCCAAGCGCGACGGCGTCAGTTCGGCCGGGTCACCGGCCCAGTGGTCGAGCAACACGTCCGTCCCCGCGTTGTCCATCAAACGCTGCAGCGCGAGCACGACGAGGAAGATGTCGTCGACCTGACCGAGGAAGGGGATGAAGTCCGGAATGAAGTCGAGCGGCGACAGCACGTAGGCGAGCGCTGCAACCACAAACAACCGATCCAAACGCGACACTCGACCGTCGCGCATTAGCCCGACCAAGAGCCGGAAGTACTTTGGAATGAGCTGAATTGCGTGCAGCACCGTGCGCTTGGCACCGGTGCGTGGCCTGACGTCCACGTGTGGGTCCCGCAATCGTTCGCTCACGCTGCAGCCGGTGGCGTGGGTGGTGCCCCCGGAACTGTCGGCGGGTTGCCTGACCGGGCCGTGCCAGAAGACGTGCTGCCAGCGGAGCCTGCAGCGGGCGCGCCGACCTGATCAGCCGCCGTCTTGGCCGCGCTCACAACATCACTTGCTGCGGACATGGTTTTTTCGGCGACGCCGTTTAACACACCGACGGCCCGATTGAGAAAACCCATGGTTTCACTGATCGTCCCAACGGCAATGCCACCGGCGCGCAACTTGTCCTCGACACCCTCGGCAAACCGCTGGAATACGTTGACCGGCGATGCCGCCTTCTCAGCGTATTTGACCTCGAGGAACTCTACGTAGTCGAGTACCTGATAGAGGCGTTCATCGGTCAACGTGTCGAGCTTGCGGTTGATGCGTTCGCGCACGTACAGGTTCATCAAGACTCCGTCGTTACTCGAGGACACGCTCTGGGATCACGATGGCCCATACGTGTTCAACCGCGCCAGCGTTTCCGTTCACCGCGCGCGTCGATATGACAATATGGGGACGCGAAGCGCGGACCGGAGTACACGCCGAGTCCGCCGGCGAGTTCTGGATGCACCGCTTCCACCCATTCAACGGCGCGCTCAACGCGATAGGCGTCGAAGATCGTCATCTTGCCATCACCATCGGCATCAATGGCGACATCAGCAGCATCGCCGTACAAGTGACGCGAGTCCCGTGCGGACCCCTCGACGGATGCGTTGTGCAGTGGTGTGCGAAAGCCGCTGTGCACGGC
>JAYSVL010000605.1:0-9311 GCA_043718595.1 Gemmatimonadaceae bacterium | reverse complement strand
ACCCGTAACGCCAATGCGCGCAGCGACATGCACGGCTTCCGTGGCGCGCTCCGGTTTGCCGGCACCGAGATTTTGACCGGCGACGGATGCCGCAGCACCCATCAGTCCCACGGTCGTCCAGGTCACAAACGAGAATAACTGCGAATACGAAACGGTAAAAGCGGCTTGTGCGGCTGCACTCTGCGCGAGCGAACCAATGTTCGACAGCATCAGCACACCGCCGATATTCATTGCGATGCCCTGGATGCCGGTGGGCAGTCCAAAGCGAAAGAGCGAACTGATGATCGTCCAGTCGGGAGCGTAACTCCCACCACGTGGAAACGAGACGACCCATCCGCCATTCCACAATTTGTACAGGGCGTACAAGGCAACCACGCCCGAGGCGCATACGGTACCGATGGCGGCGCCGGTCGTACCAAACGCTGGAATAGGGCCAAGGCCTCGGATGAGCACCACATTGAACGCGATGTTCAGCAGCGTCATCGTGATGCCAAGCACCATCGGCGTGCGCGCGTCACCAGCCGAGCGCAACGCACCGCCAAGCATGAAGAACACCAGCATGCCGCTGCTGAACAAAAACATGATGCGGAGAAAGGGAAGCGCTTCCGCTTTCACAGCCGGTGCGGCATTCACAAAGTCCAACAAGTACGGCGCCAGCACGTAACCAAGCGGCGCCAGAATCAACACCGACATCCCAATCGCGGTGATGAACGCCTGGTAGACCGTGCGGTCCACCTTGTCCTCTTCGCCAGCGCCAGCAAAACGCGCGACCAACACGCTCATGCCGCTGAACAGTGACGAAATAAACACGATCACGACGAGGAAGATTTGCCACGCAACGCCAATCGCCGCGTTGCCGTTAAATCCGACGTAGTGCCCCACCATCACGTGATCAACGATGCCCTGCAGTCCACCGATGATGTTGGTGAGCATGCTGGGTAACGCGATCTTCCACACAGCACTCTGCAGTGGTCCGTCGATAATGGAGCGATCGTAGCGACGACCACTCGCGGCCGGCGTTCCCGTCACGACGCGCCGGTTGGACGTTCAGGCACACCACGCCTCACTTGGGCCACCCCGACTGCGGCAATGCGGATGTCAGGCGCAACGCATTCTGGAAGTACACTTTCTTGAGCACCGCGTCCGGCAGATCGATGCCGTACAGTTTCCAAAAGGCGTGATACCCGCGGTAGTAGTCGAAGTAATCGTCGCGTGTTTCGAAGACGCGCCAGTAGTACGGATACTCTTCCGGCTGGAAGGAATCTTTGCCGAATAGGATGCGATCCTGAAACTTGATGAAGAAATCACGCATGGCGCGCGGCTGGCGGCCGATGTCGTAGAGCACCGCGCCAAGTTCCGTGTGCACATTGGGCATCGACGTGAGCATCGCGCTCAGTCGCCCAAGATCGTTGGCATGCCATCCCATGTGCGCCGCAACGAACGTGGTGTTCGGATGACGACGAAAGAGATTGTCTCGCTCCGTCATCAACGTCTCGAACGTCGGGTAGCGATCGGGCGGATACCGCCGTTCGGCGAAGAGCGACATTTCGAGCCAACGCTCGTTGTCATTGTCAAGCGGCTGAAAAAACTCCTGTGGATCGGCCGTGTGAATGAACACGGGCAACTTGAGTCGCGCGCACGCTGCCCAGATGGGATCAAGGTCTGGGTCATCGAGGCGCAGACGTGATCCGTCGGCTTTCTTCACGGACATCCCGAATCCCTTCGAGATCTCGCCTACACCAACGGCACCCGCAGCCACGTCGGCTTCCAGTTGCGCCACGGCCTTTTCGGCCCAACCGGGCCCGACGTTCTGCAGACTGATACCGGCCAGCACACGCACGCGATCTTTCATTGACGACGCACGAATCGTGTTGACGGCGTTCTTGAGTCGCTCGCCCGACATGTTATCGGCGGCGACCATCATGCGCACATTCAGACTGTCGAGCGACGCCTCCAGTCTGGCAAGCGACTCCGCAGAGCCCAGCAGCCCGGACGGATGTCCATGAAAATCGATGGCCGGGTACTTGGCCTTCGCTACCAAACGCGCCGTCGCGACAAGTGTCGACTTGGGTCGATAATCGAGAATACTTGGCGCCCCGCCCTCCGGTGCGAGGCAACTGCGCGGCCGAATTTCGGTGGTGCCAGGCGGGCAAGTCTCACCAGGTTGAATGGTCGTCGTGTTCCCGCGGCCGCCACGTCCGGCCGGTGGTTGTGCCGACGCGGCGGGGACAGCGTAGAGCGCGCTAACAACGGCGAGGACAAGCGCGGGAACGGAAGTGCGAATCATGCGAACTCCTTATGGCAGGTCTGGCAGGGAATGTGCGCTGTCGACGTGCCGGCTGGAATGACCGCTCGCAGATTGGTGCCCGAATTCCGTCCGCTCGCGCAGATCGGGCCGGTCAGTGCATCCGCTCGTACGTGGCGAAGGTCACACCCGTCGTGTGTCCGGTTCCGTCATCGCGCATGTAAATCACGGCGATCGTCTTGCCATCCGGCGACAGCACGTTGGTCAGCCGAGTGGTAACGCGACCGTCCTTCTTGTTAACGATCTCGTTGATGGCGGCGTTGACCACACGCACGGCGGCGTGGCTCTGACCGGCATTGCCCGTCACCGGCATGTCCTTGCCATCAAAGTCCGTCGTGTACCACCAGCGCGTCGTGTCGCCGCGGGCGCTCACTGCCTGAATGGTCACCTTCATGCCCGCGGCGCCGAAGGGTTCATACGACATAATGTTGCTGGCCGGTGCCGGCGACTCCGATTTGAGGAGCCAGCGGCCGAAGCGCGGGTTCGCCGACTGTGCGTGCGCGGCGAATGGTGCGCAGGTAAAGACTAGCAGCGTGGCTATGGAACGCGATGCCAACGATCTGGGCGTCATGGCGATACTCGGTGATGTGGTGTGCGTTGTGTGTCACTTTACAGCGCGAGAAGAGATCTACGTCGCTAGCCCTACGCGTTTGCCAACGAACTCCGTACGTGCGATCTGATCAACCAGCCAGCGCGCGACGTCATCACGCGCAATGCTCTCTCCGCCCGCGGGCATGACGTCCGCTTCGGCTCGAAATTCGCCGGTGCCCTCGCCTTCCGTCAAATCGGGGGTGCAAGCGAGTGTCCAATCCAGTCCGCTCTCGCGAAGCGCGCGCCACGTGCCGTGATGCTGTTTGGTGATGCTGCTAAAGACTGCCGGGAAGCCTGGCTGCTCGCTCTGCACACCGCCGCCCGGGGCGTCGAGCACGCCACCGCCAGCGACGGCAAGCACACGTCGCACGCCATGCGTTTGCGCGGCGGCAACGATGTTGAGCATGCCCTGCGACAGTGTGTTGCCGGGTGCTTTGAAGTCGTCGGCTCCAAGTGCACTGATGATGGCGTCGGCACCAGCAACGAGTGCGTCCACAGCGGCCGTGTTGAGCACATCGCCGGTGATCACCTGCGCGTCTGCGTGCGCGCTGCCCAGCTTGGATGGGTCACGCACGAGCACGCGTAACGCGTGACCAGCCGCGCGCGCGTGCTCGCAGACCCGCAACCCCGCGCGCCCCGTAGCGCCGAACACAGCAACGATAGCCATGACCAAATGTAGCGTGGCCATCACGCGCATGGCGCATGCGCCGCGATGCGCGCTGGCGTCGTGCTATCGCATCATCGCCAGCAGCCCGGCCGGTGTGTAGGGTTTGGTGAGATAGTCGTCAACGCCGGCGGCGAGACAACGCTCGCGGTCGCCCTGGATCGCGTTCGCCGTCAGCGCAACGATGCGAGTTCGCGACGTGCCCTCGGCCTGTTCGCGCTTGCGAATGCGTCGCGTGGCTTCAAGGCCATCGAGCACGGGCATTTGGCAATCCATGAAGACGACGTCAAACACATCACGAAATCGAGCGTCAATCGCTTCCAGTCCGTTACACGCCAGATCCACTTCACATCCCGCGCTGCGCAGAATTTCCCGCGCCAGAATCTGATTCACTTCGTTGTCTTCGACGACCAGGACACGGGGAGCGCGTCGCGTTCCGGTTCCTTGGTCGGTCGCGCCGGGCTCGCGAGCTGACGTTGGTTCCGTGACCGCCATGACGGTAGCGCACGTCGGTGAACCATCGGCCACAACCGCCAGGGGCACACGAAACCAGAACGTACTGCCCCTCCCGTCAACGCTGTCCAGGCCAATCGTGCCACCCATGAGTGCCATCAGGCGTTGCGAGATGGAGAGCCCAAGGCCCGTGCCTCCGAAACGGCGCGACGTAGAGCTATCGGCCTGCACGAAGGGCTGGAAGAGCTTCCCGATCATCGCGGCCGGAATACCAATGCCGGTGTCGCGCACGGCGACGTGAAGCTCGCACGACGTGTCGGCGGTTGACGCGACGGTCACGCCGATATCGACGCTGCCCGTCGCCGTAAACTTGACGGCGTTTGTCCCAAGGTTGTGCAGTACCTGTCGCAACCGAACGTGGTCACCAAGCACAAAACGCGGTACAGCTCCATGCGTCGTGCAGGAAAACGTCAGGCCTTTACGTTCGGCCAATCCGGACACGAACGCGGAGACCTCGTCGAGCATCGTCGGCAAGTCGAACGACACGACCTCGACGTCGAGCTTGCCCGCCTCCACCTTGGACACGTCGAGAATGTCGTTTACGATCACCAGCAGGTTGCTCGCCGACGCGCGGAGCATGCTGAGACGAGCTAGTTGTTCCGCATCGGTGGCAGAGGTGATCAGCAACTCCGTCATACCAAGCACGCCATGCAACGGCGTGCGCACCTCATGACTCATGTTGGCGAGGAACATCGATTTCGCCTGATTCGCTTCTTCTGCGGCGGCACGCGCCTGTGATTCGGCGAGCACGAGTTCCGACATCGTGAGTTCCACCTGCAGCATCTTCGTGGTGTCTTTGGTGAGCCGAAGGGCTGCCGCGCACAACGCCACCAGCGATGCCGTCACCGCCAGTCCGGACACCTCAATCAACCGATTGGAACTGAGCAAGAGGCGGACGGCCACCGGGCATAGCGCCAGCGATAGAAACACCAGGACCGACGGAAAGTCTGGCCCAAGCGTCGTCACGGCGACGGCCGACACCGCCATGATCGTGATCACCAGCATCGTGGATTGCTGGGGGTCCGCATTGCCGAGCAGGAACAACGTGCCCATGGACCACGTCAATGCGGCACCAGCGGCACCGAGGCGAAACCACACGGCCCAATACGCGGCGCGCTCCGGTTCTGGATTGGCGCGCCGGTACGCATACCAGCCCGCGACGCGCAGTAGGCTGACCACTTGCAGCGATCCCACCCAGAAAATCACGGGTCGAATCGGTAAGACCTGCGCAAGCAGAATGCCAAAGGCGATCGATATGACGGCAGTCATCGACAACGCCAGTGGCAAGCGCCCTTGAATGATGGCCAGGCGACCAGCGAGCAGCACGTGCGCTGGCGTCGGTGTCACGCGGCGACGGGGCTCATCTCGTGCGCGATCGAACGTGCGACGAGCGCACTGAATGCGTCGGCCGTCAAGGGACGTCCAAAGAGGTAGCCCTGCATGACGCGACACCCTTGCGCGATCAGCACGTCGCGCTGGCTCTCCTCTTCGATGCCCTCAGCCACCGGCTCAATGCCAAGGCGGCGGGCCAGGTCGATTAGTGCGCCAACGATCTCAATCTCGCGCGTCCCGTTGACCAGATCCTTGATAAACGAGCGGTCAATCTTCAAGGTGTCGAGCGCGAACTGCCGCAGATGGCTGAGCGACGAGAAACCCGCACCAAAATCATCGAGCGCGATGCGGAATCCGCGTTGCCGCAGCACTTTGAGCATCCGCTCGGCGTCCAGGGGATTGTCGAGCAGCGCGGTTTCCGTGATCTCCAGCTCAATGTGAGACGGATCCACGCCGCATGCGACCGGCAACTCGCTCAGGCGCAACAACAGGTCGGGCTGCCGAAACAACTGCGCCGATAGGTTGACGGCCATGCTCAGATCCGTCGCGCCCATGTCGTGCCACGTGCGCAACTGGCGACACGCAGTGACCAAGGCGAACTCGGTGAGCGCGGCGATCATGCCGATGCGTTCGGCCAGCGGAATAAACTGCGACGGGCTCACCAGACCCACGTCGGGATGATTCCAGCGGAGCAGCGCCTCCGCGCCAAGCAGTTGCCCACTCACCACATCGTATTGCGGCTGGTAGTGCAGGGACATTTCCGACCGCTCGAGACTGCGGCGCATGCTTGTTTCGATGAGGTGACGGTACATGGCCGCCTCATTCAGCGACGCGCTAAAGAACTCCGACGTGTTGCGACCCGCGTCTTTGGCGTGATAGAGCGCCACGTCCGCATTCTTGAACAAGTCTTCGAACTCGTCGCCGTCATCAGGGAAGATGCTGATGCCAATGCTGGCCGCGACGAACAGTTCGTTGGCGTCGACCATCAACGGGACGCGTAGCGCCTCAAGCAAACGATCGGCAATCACCGAGGCCTGATCACCCGACGACAGGTTACCCACGGCGACGAGAAACTCATCGCCACCCATGCGCGCGACCGGGCAGAAATCATCGCGAAACGGATCGCGCACAATCGAGTCGTAGTCCCGCACCACGGCGCGCAGTCGCGAACCAACCTCACGCAGCACCTTGTCGCCCGCCCCGTGCCCGAGGCTGTCGTTGATGCCCTTGAAGTTGTCGAGGTCGACGAGCAACAACCCCAGCTTCGTCTTGCTGCGACGCGCCGTGGCCAGGGCAACGCGCACCTTTTCGGTAAAGTACAGACGATTCGGCAGGCCGGTCAGCGCGTCGTAGTAGGCAAGACTCTTGATGCGCTCTTCCGCGCGTGTGCGCTCGGTGATGTCCTGAATGGTACCGGCGATGCGCACGCCAGAGCCCGTGCGCTGCCGCGCGATTTGGCCCAGCACGTGCACGTGTCGTTCGCGCTGGTCCGACAAGAGCACTCGACACGCCACATCAAGCGTGCTCGCACCAGACAACACAGCGCGGATGGCATCGGTGAACATCGGCACATCCGATGACTGGACCAACTGTCGCAGCGCGTCGAAGTGACGAATGTTGGCGTCGCGTGGCAGTCCAAGTACCGCGCACGCTTCCGGTGAGCCGATCAACGCGCCGGTAGATACATCGCACTCCCAGTTGCCCAGGCGCGTCAGCCGTTGCGCGTCCGCCAGCCGCGACTCGCTCTCGCGAAGCTCGCGCAAGGCGTCAACGGAACGCAACATGAAGCGAACGCGGTGACTGAGCAGCGGCGCGCTGAGTGGCTTGGTGGCAAAGTCGGTAGCACCAATTTCAAACGCACGATGAATCGCGTGCGACTCTTCCAGTCCCGTCAGCACAAGCACGGGGGTGTCCTCAAGTTCCGGTGTCGCGCGAATACGCTCACATACCTGAAATCCGTCGAGACCCGGCATCACCAGGTCAAGCACGATGACGTCAGGGCGCTCGGTGCACGCCATCCGCAGGGCTTGGATGCCGTCTTCGGCGTCAATGACGCGATAGCCAGACTCACGCAACACGCCCCGCATGGTGCAGCGCATGACGAGGTCGTCATCCGCCACGAGAATGAGTGGCTGCCGCGACGCATCGCGGGTTTTACTCGGTGACATACACCGAGAGCAGGCGTTCACTGTCCACATACGTCGCACTGGCATCGTCGGCCAGACGCGCGAGATCGGCGATCGGGAGCTCGTGCGCCTCCTGTTCGATCTGGCGCAGCAGCTTGGCCAGGTATGCTGCGCCCAGCATCGCACTGCTCGACTTGAGCGTGTGTGCAACGCGCCGTGTTTCTGCGCGATTGTCGTCGGCGATCGCCTGCTGCAACGCCGCGAGCTGCTGCGGCGCGGTGCTGCGGTAGGCCCGGATCGACTCGGCGAGAATTCGCCCGCCACCGGGGAACGTGCGGATGCTGTCAATCGCCCGCAAGTCAAGCGCTCCGCTCGACTCGAGGGCGTCATCCGTGTCGCTGCGTCGCGTCACGTCTATGGTCATGGCAGGATGGGTGTGAGTCACTGCAGCAATGGCCATCGACCCTTCGCGGTCGGTGGTTGCACCACCTCGGCGGTTCCAGCGCTGCAGCATGGCCGTCAAGTCATCGAATCGAAATGGTTTGGCGAGATAGTCATCCATCCCCGCCGCGAGACAGCGCTGACGCTCGCCATCGAGCGCTGAAGCGGTGAGCGCAATGATCGGCGTGCGTCCGGTGGAATCGTCTTCGCGCTGCCGAATGGTTTGTGTGGCCAGATACCCGTCCATCTCGGGCATCATGCAATCCATCAGGATGACGTCGAACACGGTGCTGGTGGCCTCACGCACGGCATCAACACCGGTGCCGGCGACAACAACCGCGCAGCCAAACTCTTCAAGAAAACCCACCGCGACGTTCTGATTGACAGGATTGTCTTCGGCGAGCAACACACGCATGCCGTCCAGTCGCTCCAGCGGCGCAATTGTTCGCCGGGCCTGCCCCGACGGCCGACCCGCCGCAAGCGCGGGCGGGCGATGCGAGAAGTCCGCGTGCAAGAGTGACGAGAGTCGGGCCGCCAGGTCGCGCTGACGCGCCGGTTTTGTAAGAATGGCGTCGACCGGCGCCGCCGATTCGAGCGCTTGCGACGAACCACCGACTGAACTGAGCAACAAGATCGGCAGCGAGTCCCACGCAGGATTGGCGCGCACGGTGCGGGCCACGTCTCCCCCATCCATATCCGGCATGGTGAAGTCGAGAATCATCACGTCATA
The DNA here is from genome assembly GCA_043718595.1 of Gemmatimonadaceae bacterium. Taxonomy (GTDB): domain Bacteria; phylum Gemmatimonadota; class Gemmatimonadetes; order Gemmatimonadales; family Gemmatimonadaceae; genus Gemmatimonas. Next base: position 609 of record JAYSVL010000605.1, on the reverse strand, counting down.
CGGGACTGACGCTTGTTGCGATCGCAGGTGCGCGAGTCCTTCCGGGCCGCCTACGGCTTCGTCAACCGATGCACCCCATGCACCGAGTTGTTCGCGCAAAACTTCACGGTTGATCGCATTGTCATCCACGACCAACACGCGTCGACCGTGCAGGGCCTCTGACGTGTGTCGCGGTTGTTCGAGTGCGTCGGGCCGTGAGCTCAGCGGGACCGTGAAGCCAAAGGTCGAGCCGACACCCGCGTTACTCTCGACGGTGATCTCACCATCCATCAATTGCACGAGTTGCTTGCTGATGGCCAGACCAAGCCCCGTGCCACCAAACTCACGGGTTGTCGACGCGTCGCCTTGTTCGAACGGCGTGAACAACCGATCGAGATGCGTCGGCGTGATGCCGATGCCCGAGTCCTGCACCTCGAAGCGGATCTGCAACTGCGTCGCCGAGATCGCATCACGGGAGACGCGCACCTGCACCGCGCCACGCCGCGTAAACTTGATCGCGTTGCCAAGCAGGTTGACGAGCACCTGGCGGATGCGCATCACGTCGCCGTGCATGGTACGCTGCACCTCGGGCGCAATCCGGACGACGAGATCGAGACCCTTTTGGTGGGC
>JAYSVL010000604.1:0-9320 GCA_043718595.1 Gemmatimonadaceae bacterium | reverse complement strand
GTTCGTCGCGCTTTGGCACGCGCGCCCGGTTTAAGCACGACCTGGCGATTGAGATGGCCGGGGTGCTGGCGCTTGCGGCGGTGCGCAACAACGATCGCGTCGGCATGATGCTGTTCACCGATCGTGTTGAGCACGCGCTGCCGGCGCGCAAAGGACGGAAGCACGCGTTGCGATTGATCCGTGATCTGATGACCACCGAGCCGATCGGTCGCGGCACAGCGGTCACGTTTGCGGTGGATAGGCTGATGCGGCTGCTGCCGCATCGATCAGTGGTGTTTCTCTGTTCTGACTTTCTCTCCGAAGACATGGAGAAGCCACTCGCGCGGTTGGCGCAACGCCACGATGTGATTGCGGTGACGTTAGAAGATCCGTCCGAGCGCGTGTTGCCGAACGTGGGCGTGGCACGCCTTGAGGATCCGGAGACAGGCGAGCGCATCGAAGTCGACACCTCGCATCCGGCCGTGCGCGCGGCCTTTGCATCGCGCGTCAGGGACATCGATGCGGAGCGCCGTCGCTTGTTCGCGCGACTTGGGCTCGACGAGATCGTGGTGCATACCGAGCATGGATACGTTGACGCGCTGCTCGCGTTCTTTCGTGCGCGCACCAAACGTCCGCATGGCGCAGTACGCACCGGACCACGTGGGGCCCTCGGTGACGCCGCCGGATTGTCTGCAACCGTGCGAGCAACACCCGTGCGCGCGCGTTCGGCGTTGCCGCAGAGCGGACGTCCGCGATGAAGCACACCCTGAGTGGCGTTGGGCATCGATGGCGTGCAACGACGGCATGTCTCGCGATCCTCGCGAGCGTGGTCTGCGCGCGGCACTTGCTTGGGCAGGGCAAGGCGCCGACGTCGGTCACCACCGCTGCGAGTCGCGTCCGCGCGGGCCTGCTTGTACGTCCCGACACCGTGCAGGTCGGTGATCATTTCGAGCTGACGGTGAAAGTTGTCGTGCCGGTTGACGCGCGTATCGAGTGGCCGACAATCGAGGATACCGCCGCGTTGGTCGTGATGCGCACGCCAGTGCGTATATCGGCGACGGAGGAGCAGGATAGCCGGACGGAGACGGCGACCTACGCGCTTGCGGCGTGGGATGTTGGTAGCCTGTCGATTGGACTACCAGACGCGATCGTGCGCTTCGGTGGTACGATGACGCATGTACCGCTTGCCAGCGCGCGTATTGTCGTCAACACGGTGTTACCGCGCGACACGACGCTCCACAAACCAAAACCTGCCAAAGACTTGTTTCCACGGGCGGTGCCGTGGTGGGAGCGCTGGTGGCCCGCGCTGCTCGTGCTCGCCGCGCTGGCGCTCCTGTGGTGGTTGTATCGTCGACGACGCACGGTGGTCGCACGAGGCGCTGTGCAAACGATCGATGTGTATGCACGCGCGCTGCAGGACTTCGATCGACTCGATCGTCTCGCGCTGGCCGACGCTGGTGAGGGGGGGCGCTGTGCGGCGTTAGCGGTGGAAATTGTGCGCGCGTATCTTGCCGCGCGCGTCCCAGCCGCGCTGTTGTCGCACACCAGTGTCGAGGTGTTGCGCATCACCGCGAACGACGCGCGCGTGCCGCAGGCGTCACTTGCCGCACTCTTCGTCGATGGCGACGCGATCAAGTTCGGACGACAGCCGGTCGGCGCGGTCGATGCGCGCGGATTGGTGACGCAGGCAAGAGCGATTGTCGACGCGATCGAGTCGGCGGAAACCGCGCGACGCGCGGCGGAGCATGCAGAACGACAGGCGCGTGAGCTCGCGCAGGCGCAAGATGCAGAGGCGGCCGACAATGCGGCGCGTCGCGGCAAACGTCGCGCCACTTCGGGGGCCGCGTGAGGGACTGGCTCAACGGTCTCCGTCAAATCGACACGTCGTTCGATTTCCTTGATGCCCTCGCATTCGGCGGACTGAATTTCGCGCATCCGGGCTTCCTCCTGCTGTTGCTCTTGCTACCGCTCTGGGCGGTGTGGCGCCGTCGCATGCGACAGCGCGATGATGCCATCCCGTTCTCACGCGTGGGGGTGCTGGCGCGTGGCCCACGTCCGCGCATTGCGTGGGTGCGACTCTTGCCATGGTGTCGCGGCGTAGCGCTCGCTGGATTCATTGTGGCCGCCGCGCAGCCGCGCTCGGGTGCGCGCGCTGAGAAAGTATCGAGTGATGGCATCGACATTGCCCTCGCAGTCGACATCTCGAGTTCGATGCTGGCGGAAGATTTTCAACCGCAGAATCGTATCGAGGTCGCGAAGGAGAAGGTGAAGGGTTTCGTGCTTGGTCGAAAGAGCGATCGCGTCGGTCTCGTTGCCTTTTCCGGCGAAGCACTCACGCAGGTCCCGCTCACGACAGACTATCCCGTGGTCTTAGCCGCGATCGACAACTTGCAAGTCGGTCAGCTGCTGGACGGCACCGCGATCGGTACGGCGATTGCAACGGCTGCCGTTCGCCTTCGCACCGCGCCGGGGCGTTCGCGTGTAATTGTGTTGTTGACGGACGGTGAGAACAACCGGGGTGACATCGATCCGCGCACCGCAGCGCAGGCTGCCGCAGCGTTTGGCATTCGCATCTATGCCATCGGCGTCGGCAGTGAAGGCATGGCGTCGGTGCCCGTGGGCCGAGGCCTGTTTGGACTGCGCTACGAGAATCGGCCCGTCAAGATCGACGAAGCGTTACTCACGGAAATCGCCAGCACCACGGGTGGTCGTTATTTCAGGGCTCGTGACGGCGAGGCACTGCAGCGCATCTACGAGCAGATCGATGCGCTTGAACGATCCGTGGTGGAGTCACGGTCGTACATTCGGTACTCGGAGCAGTTTCGATGGCCACTCGGCTTCGGCATGCTTGCACTGCTGCTGGAGTTGCTCCTGTTGGCGAAGCGGAGTGTCTTACCATGACGGCATTGCCGGATATTCTCTTCGACGTGCCGTGGATGCTGCTGTTCGCGTGCGTGCCGCCGCTGCTGGTTTGGTGGCTCAGCGCGGCCGGACATCGACAACGCCGCCTTCGATTGTCGCGGTACGCGGAGCCGTCCGCGTTGTTGCGACTGCTCCGAACACGCGTGCGCACTAGTGGTCATACGGCGCGGCTCGTTGCGATTGCAGCGCTCGCTGGGCTCGCGTCGGCCGGACCGAGATGGGGCCTGGCACGTGGGCCCACAACCGCGCACGGCATAGATATGGCGATCGCGATCGACGCGTCGCTGTCGATGACCGCACCAGATGATCGACCCTCGCGACTGGAGCGCGTGAAGCAAGAAGTGCGTCGCCTGCGCGCAATGTCGCATGCCGATCGTGTCGCACTTATCGCCTTTGCTGGTCGTTCGTACATCCTGACACCACTCACCACCGATGATGGTGCCATCGAGTTGTTTCTCGATAACCTCGATCCGTCGGTCGTGGGACAGGCAGGAAGTTCGATCGCGCGCGCCATACGGCAGGGAACGGAGCTCTTGCTGGCGAGTGACGGCAGTGCCGATCGGGCGCTGGTGATCATGAGCGACGGGGAAGCGTTCGAACCCGCTGAAGACATTGAGTCAGCCGCGTCCGAGGCAGGCAAGAAGGGTGTAGCGATTGTCACGGTAGGATTCGGCACCACAGCGGGTAGTACGATCCCGGTCGCGGACGGTTCTGTCATCAGGGAAAAGCGCGATGACAAGGGCCGTGTGGTGATTACCAAGTACGCGCCAGAATTGCTCGAACGCGCGGCAAAGGCGTCTGGTGGCACGTTCATACCCGCCGAAGCATCGGACAAGGCGACGCGCATCCGGTCGGCATTGCGTTCGTTGCGCACTGCCCGTCGCAAGGTCGATGCACGCGAGGATCACGTGCCGCGGTTCCTCTGGTTGTTGGTACCTGCGCTACTGTTGCTGCTGTTCGACACGTGGCGGATGACGCGCGGTGCGGCGGTGCGCGACGGCGACGGCAAGCGTACGGGGTTGCTCCCGCAGCCATTTCGAAGCGAGCCCGTTGGGCAGTCGCTACCACCAACTGCCGTCTCAGCACTGCTTGCGTTGAGTCTGACCGTGTCAGCGTCGCTCGTCGCGTGTGCGCGTGCGCCCGATCCCGCAGTGCGATTCGCCGAGGGCGACATCGCCGGCGCGATTGCCGCATATCGCAATTTGGTCTCGCGCGGTGACACATCGGCCGCGACTCGGTACAATCTGGGATCGGCGCTGCTGGGCGGCGACACGTTGCCAGAGTCTCGCGAGCTGTTGGAGGCAGTGCGTCGCAGTGCGGATGGCGACGTTCGTATGCGCGCACGATTTAACGCGGGTCTCGGGGCGCTGCGCGTGGGACGCACGCCAGACTCGCCCGACTCAGAGCAGGCGCTGGCCGCTGCTCGCGCCGCGTACCGCACGTACCTCGGCGAACGGCCCGACGATCCAGATGCAAAGTGGAACTATGAGCTGGCGCTGCGGCGCTCGCCGCCGAGTGGTGGTGGCGGCGGCGGAGGCGGCGGTGGCAATGACGCCCCGCAGCCGCAAGAGCAGCGACCGCAGCCACAAGGCGGGATTGACCAGCGGCAAGCCGAAGCGCTACTCAACAGCGCCGCGAGGGAAGAACGTGACGTGCAGGGGCGGAAGCAAACGCAGGGCCGCGTGCCCACGCGGGGGAAAGACTGGTGAGCGCATGGGTCAACGCGCTCTTAACGCGCACACGCACCTGCGTACTCGCCCGTGGTGCTGCGGCCATCGTGCTCGCTGCGTCAGCTGCGTCCGCCCAAGTCGGCCCCTTGAAGATTCTCGATCATGTGCGCGTCGATGCACGAAAGCCGATCGACTTCCACGCGGCCGCCTATCCAGAGACGCTGTTCGTTGGGCAACAAGTGACGTATCAAGTCGCCGTGCTGCTCAACGCCGACGCCCGTTCGCGATTGCGCAGAAATCCGGAATTCCTGCCGCCCGAACTGCGCGGATTGCTCGCCTACGAGTTAGGCACACCGTCACGAGTGCCGCCGCGTTCCATGGGCGGTGGTGAGTATGAGGCACACGTCTTTCAGCGCGCCCTCTTTCCGGTGGCCGCGGGTGCGTTGGCGGTTCCCGCGCCGCAGCTCACCTACGGACTGCCACAATCGTCGAGCTATTTCAGTCGGGAAGAGCGGTACATCGTTCGCGCGGAAAGCGCGCATTTGGTGATCAAGTCGCTGCCAGCGGAAGGTCGGCCGGACACGTTTACGGGAGCCGTTGGTGTGCTGCGCGCTACCGCGCGATTAAGTGCCGCGACAGCGCGCGTTGGCGACCCGCTGATTCTCACCATGCGCCTGCAAGGCGTTGGCAACGTCAAATTGCTGCCGAGACCAAATATCGAAATCGAATGGGCCAGTGCAGTTCCGGGAAGTGAGCGCGTTGTCGTGGACACATCGGGACCGTTGGTGCGGGGAGCAAAGGAGTTTGATTGGATCCTGACGCCCGCCGAATCGGGAAGCGTCGTCTTGCCGTCGCTTCGCTACGACTACTTCGATCCGTACCTCAAAAAGTACACCATTGCGGAAACGAAGCCGACGCCGCTGGAGGTGCAGGCCGGCGTTCTCGCCGCTGACGATGTTGCGGAAAGCATCACACTCTTGCCGCTGCGTCCACTCCGTACACCGACGCGCACCTTCACGGGACTGGCGCTGACTGAGCGCGGCGCTTATGTCACCGTGCTTGTGCTGTGTTTGCTGGCGCCCGTCGCCGCGCTGATGTTGTCCATACGGCGTCGACCACGCCGATTGCGGTCAGCACCGCCACTCACGGCTGACGCCCTTCGGGTGGCTGATGACACGGACGGCGCGCGCGACCTGTCGTCTGCTGCACGACACACGCGCCGCACGTTGCACGCGCTGCTCGCGACGCGACTTCGCGTGCCGGCGCACGAGATTATCGCCCGGCGACAACTGCAGCGCGTACTGCGTCGTCGTGGTGTGAGTCGGGACACGACGCGCCGCGTCATCGCGTGCTTTGACCATTTGGATGAAGGTGCGTTCGCAGCGCAGGCCTCCACGCCTTCACTCGGGTCGGCTCAAGGCGACGATGTGGCGGCGCTCTACGCCGCCGTTGACGCGGAGGCTGTGCGGGGTGGTCGCGCGATTCCGACGGCTCGCTACGGTGTGCTGTTCGGCGCCGCGATCATCATCAGCTTGACGTCGCCCTTCGGGTCGGTGATGCTCGCGCAAGGCAATGCACAACGCAATGCGCAAGGCAATGCGCAAGGCGCTGCTAACGCAGCGACCAGCAGCGAAGGTCCCTCCGACGCTGCCTTTTCGCTCGCGTCGGATGCGTATGAGGCGCGACGTTTTACCGAAGCATCGAGTCGGTTCGCCGATCTCGCGCGCGTGCAACCGCGACACGTGGGCATCCTTGCCAATTGGGGAACCGCGGCTTGGGCGAACGGTGACACCGTCGATGCAGTTCGCGGCTGGCAGCGTGCGGCGCGCCTTGACCCGATGGCCCCCGATCTTCATGAGCGACTCGCGTTGCTCCCCGCGGGCGCGCGAAGTGGCTTTGCCGACGTGCCGATGGTGCCGGTACCACTCTTGCAGGCCGCGGCCGTCGTCGCGTGGCTGCTCGCATGGTGTCTCGTCGGGGTCATTGTCTGGCATCGTACGCGGCGCGCACCGTTACGCTGGGAGCGCGCAACGCGTGCTGTCGCATGTGTCGTCGGTGTGCTCGCCGTCGCTGCCGGTGCCACGGCGGTGTGGGGTCGACGCGCGCTCGATGCCAATGCACTCGCCGTTGTGACGCGACCTGAGACGATGCATGTCGCGCCAGGTACCGACGCGGACGCGATGGGTGGTGTCAGCACCGGCGATGTCGTGCGCGTGATCGAACGCCGCGACGACTGGCAACACGTGCAACATTCGGATGGGCGCGTGGGGTGGGTGCCCGTGATTCGACTCGTGGCATTGGTCGACACTCCGACATCACAATAGGATAGGGCGATGGGCGTAATCGCCATTCTTGCGAGCGACGTTGCCGACCAAATTGCTGCGGGCGAGGTGGTCGAGCGCCCCGCGTCGGTGGTGAAGGAACTTGTGGAAAACGCACTTGATGCCGGCGCGACATCGGTTGACATCACCATTGAGGATGGTGGGCGGGCGCTCATTCGCGTCGCGGATGACGGCAGCGGTATGGGCGCATCTGATGCAATACTCTCGCTCGAGCGGCATGCGACGTCGAAGATATCGTCCGCGGCCCAACTCGTTGGCGTGCGGAGTTTCGGCTTTCGCGGTGAGGCGTTGCCGGCAATCGCATCGGTGTCAGAGTTGGAGATTGAGACGGCACAAGACGACGGCACCGGTACGCTCGTACGCGCTGCAGCCGGACAGGTGCTCGAGTCGCGACCCATCGCGCGACGACGCGGCACCACCGTCTCCGTTGCCCGGCTCTTCTTCAACACGCCCGCACGGCTCAAGTTTATGCGCAGTGCCCGCTCTGAGTGGCGGAGCATTCTCGAGATGGTGCAATCGATCGGTGCGCTGCGGCGCGATGTGCACTTCACCCTGCGACACGATGGGAAGGTGGCCCTCGATTTGCCACGCGCCGATTCATTGCGTGCGCGGCTCGCTGCCGTCTGGGGGCATCGCGAGATGGATCGATTTATTGATACTGACGACGTCCAGGGCACGGTGCACGTGTCCGGATTGGTTGAACGACCGGCCGATGTGGGAACGGCGACGCGACGCATGCTGCTGATGATTAACGGGCGTACCGTGCGCGATCATGGCATTGTGCGTGCGGCCGAAGCGGCGTATCGCTCGACGCTGCCGGCTGGGGTACGTCCGTCTCTGGTGCTACAGGTGCAATTGTCTGCAGCCGACGTTGATGTCAATGTGCATCCGGCCAAATCGGAAGTACGGTTGCGCGATCGTTGGCCCGTTGAGCGCGCGGTCGAGGCAGCCGTGCGACGAAGTTTGGGCGTCTTTGACGCGAGTGCCGGTATTGGTTGGCGCACGTGGACACCGGGCCCGCCGGGGCCGGTGGACGATGGTCGGGCGGTTGAGATAGCGGATCTGCGCGCGACTCCAATGCGCGACGGATTGTTCGCGGCGTCGAGCACGTCAGCGACGACGGCCGCGGTCGACGTGGACGAGGCAGCAGCCTCTCAACAAACGGATGTGCCGACCGACCCGGTGATTGTTCCGCCGCTGCTGCAGCTGCGACGCATGTACGTGATGTTCGAGCACGACGAAGGCGTGGTCCTCATTGACCAGCATTCTGCGCATGAGCGTGTGCTCTATGAACAGTTCCTTGGTGTGTTGGAGCGCGGCGAGGCGCCTGCGCAACGGTTGCTGTTTCCCATGACCCTGCACCTTGGGCCCGCCGAAGCCGACGCGTTCGAGGCACATCGCGCGTCATTTGACCGGCTCGGTTTTGAGATCGACGGATTCGGTGGACATTCGCTACTCGTCCACGCCGTGCCCATGCCACACCCGCGCTTCGATGCCGAACGTTGCTTGCGCGAAACGCTGGCCGCGCTTGCCGGAGATCGCGCGAACAGCGAAGCGAAGCGACACGAACGCTTAGGCGCGACGTTCGCGTGCAAGGCAGCGATCAAGGCCGGCGACGCACTGTCCGCTGGAGAGATGCGCGCCCTGTACATCGCGCTCGCCAACACACGCTTACCGGCGCACGATGTGCACGGTCGCTCCACCATCGTGCGACTGTCGTGGGACGAGCTTGATCGTCGCTTCGGACGGAAGTAGTGCTGCGGGCGATTGTCGGTCCGACGGCTGCGGGAAAGTCATCAATCGCGATGCAGTTGGCGCGCGCGCGATCGCTGTCAATCATCAGCGCCGATTCGCGACAGGTGTTTCGCGGCTTCGATCTCGGGACGGCCAAGCCGACGACTGCAGATCGCGAAAGCGTGCCGCACTACGGGATTGATGTGGTTGCACCAACGGACCCTTACTCGGCGCACACGTGGGCGGGCGACGCGTCCAGCTGGATTTCGACGGCCGCGGCGACAGGTCGCCGGTCCATCATCGTTGGTGGCACGGGATTCTACATCCGCGCGCTCGTTGCGCCGCTGAGTGACCTGCCAGCGGTAGACGCGCGTCAGCAGCACGCGCTCCGCGAATGGCTGGCCACGCTCGACAGCGCAGAGGTCGCGCGTTGGAGCCGCGCCCTCGATCCCACGCGTTCACAGCTCGGCACAACGCAACACCTTCGTGCCATCGAAACGGCGCTGCTCACCGGGCAGCGAATCAGCACATTGTACTCGGCACCAAAGGCACCGTCCCGTGCCGTTCGCTATCTTCTGGTCGACCCGGGAGCTTCGCTCGCCGACCGCATTAACACTCGACTTGTACAGATGCTCGCTGCGGGATGGAGGGACGAGGTAACGGCACTGCGGCG
>JAYSVL010000603.1:0-9326 GCA_043718595.1 Gemmatimonadaceae bacterium | reverse complement strand
GTCCAAGAGGCCAGCTCCGCGCGACTTCGCACCGGCGGATTGCGTTCAACACCAGATTGTGCCGCGGCTGCGCGCGGCACGAATCTTTACTACGTTATACAGCTAATACGTTGTGTTTGTCTGTATGCTGCGCTAGTTTTGCGGGTCTCATCCATGCCGAGGGGATCGTGGTCAAGACGCGCCTGTCATCCGGTAGTGTAGCAGCATCCCGGACACGCAAGAACATTGTCATCGATCAGGGGAAGCTCGACGCCGCCAAGCGGGCGCTTGGCGCGGCGACGGAAACGGCCACCATCGACGCCGCGCTCGACCTCGTGGTGTTTCGGACTGAAGTGTTTACCGCCCTGGACCGGGTCGTCGCGGCTGGTGGCCTGGCGCCGGTGGCGCGGACCCGCCGGGCGGGATGATCTACACGCTCGACACGAACGTCCTCGTCGAAGCGGTGCGGCGCCCCGCCGACCTCGAGCAGTTGAAGCATTTTCTGAGCTGGGCGTTGCCGCAGACCGCGCTGTCGAGCGTGGTGGCGACCGAATTGCTCGCGCGGGCGCGGACCGAGGCCGCGCGTCGCTTCGTTGAGCGCGACTTGCTGGGGGCGTTTGACCGGCGCGGCCGGATCATTGCGCCGAGTGCGGAGGCCTGGACGAAGACGGGCTTGTTGCTCGGTCGATTCGGTGGTGGCAGCATCGGGGCGCAGTGGCAAAATGATCTGCTGATCGCGTACACGGCGCGCGAACGCGGTTGGTGCGTGATTACGCGCGACAAGGACTTCGCGCGCATTCGGCTGCACGTACGCGGGCTTCGCATCGCTGCCCCGTATCCGCGACGGCCGAATGAGACGGAGCCTGCTGTATAACATGCGTTGCTGCAGACAGGGCATAACGGAAGCTCCCTGTTCGCTGCGCTCACTGGTCGCAATTTATTGAAACGCCCTGCAGCAGAACGCTGCGTTAGAAAGCCTCGCACCCTCCGTGCATGCCGCCTCGCGTGCGACGCCATCATGCAATAGTAGTTGGTGCGTCATCGCGTTGTCGTGCGGTGCGTCGCCGCGTGATCGTGACATGCAGCGCAACAGCGCGCGGTATGAGGTGTGCGACGCGTTCCGGTGCGCGGTTGGTCTGCGGGGTGCGAGGCGTATGGCGGGGGGACGACGATGCGGGGGCCGCGCGCGCAATCGGTGTTGGGCTTTTCGTCCGAACAGTGCGCGCGTGTCGGCGCGCGCGAACCGGGGGCGCATCAGGCAGTTTCTAACCTGTCGTTGCTGCGGACAAACGCCCACCATTGGTGTGGCGATCGCGGGGCATTCCTGATATGCTCTGACATGAGCGAACGCCCCGCTCGCATCGGTCTGGCGTTTTGCCGCAGAACGCCGGCGTTCGGTCATGGTCAGGCGGACGTTCGTCTGACCCACCCGCACAGACTACGTGACCGGTCGATAGCCAATCATCCGCGCGTTGAGCACGACGGTTGCGTCGGCTACGCCGCTGATGCGAAACCGGCCTGAGGCATCCGTCAGGCCGCCTTTGCCGGGCTGGTCGTTGACGAGGATCTGCACGCCGACCAGCGGCCGCTGCGAGCCCTCCGCAACAACCACGCCTTCAATTCGGCCATCCTGCGCGTGCGCCACATCGGCCGCCGTGACTGCCAGCGCGAACGTCAGGGCAACCATCTTCCATGTCATCATCTGCGGCTCCGTGCGACTGACTCAAAGTTGATCGTACGTCGATTGCGTAACTGCCGTGCGCTACCCTATCGCCGGTTGGCTCGCCGCGCAAGCGGAATCTCACGTTGGCTTGACATGACGAGGGATCGTCGAAGTTGGCAGCATGAGAAACCGACTAGCCGCCGTCTGCGCACTCGCGTTTTGTCGCGTCGTGCCGAACATCGGTGCTGAACGCGCCGAAACCCGCACCGGCGATGTCGCGGGCGACGCTTCGGGCAAGCATCGACTCCATGCTTGCCGATGCAATGTTTCGCAACGCGAACCGGGGCATCCTCGTGGTCGGGCCACTCACACACATTGCACCCTATTCGCTCAGCGCCGACAAGTTGTTCATGCCCGCATCGAACCAAAAGATTCTCACTGCGTCTGCGGCGCTCGCGCAGCTCGGCGTCGACTACCGGTTTACGACTCAGTTCTACGCGACAGCGCCGATCGTTGATGGTGTGCTTCGCGGCGATCTCATGTGGCCGGGACGCGGTGACCCGTCGATGAGTGATGCCATCATGGGCGATGCGCTCGCACCGTTGCGCGCCGCTGCGGATTCGCTCTATCTGCTCGGCTTGCGCGAAATCTCCGGGGTGTTGACCAAAGGTGGCAACGCGTTTCCCGATATGACGATTGGTTCGTGGGATTGGGACAATCTGGAGACCACATCTGGCGCGGCACTGGACGAGCTGTTGCTCAATCAGGCTTTGCGCGCGTGACGGTGTTTGGCGGCCAGCACGTTGGAGACTCCGTTCGAGTACGCACTGCATCCGCACGAACGGCGCCAGCGGTGGTGGCCGATCTTCTCACTGCCGATCCGCCGCTGTGATGCCAGGTGCGGCGGTACGTGGTGGCCGTAGCGGCGCGGTGCGCGGCACTACGGACCTGCGTGGCGCTCGGCCGGTGGTCCACCTGACTCGTTGGGTGGCACCAGGTGACAGCGTGACGACGCAGATCACCATTCGTGATCCGGCCAGCGCGTGGCTGCAGGCGTTTGCCGAAGTACTCGCCGAACGTGGCATTGTGTTGCGTGGTCCCATCGTGCGGTCGCCAGACGCGACGATCGCGGAACAGTCACCGCTGTTTACGCTCGTCTCGCCTACGCTCGGCGAGATCATGCCAAAGTTTCTCAAGTCGTCGCGGAATCAGATTGGCGAGATGCTGCTGCACACACTTGGCCGGGAGCGCACCGGCGTCGGTTCGGCCGACAATGGGCGTCGCGTCGTGGAGCGGCAAATGTATGCCTGGGGCGTGGACTCGTCGGCCGTTGTTGTGCGTGACGGAAGCGGGCTCTCACGTCACGACTACGTGACGCCGGAAGCGATCGTGCAGATTTTCGACGCGATGCGTCAGCGTCCCGACTTCAAGCTGTTTTATGACGCGTTGCCGGTGGCCGGCGTGGACGGTACGATTGGCTCGCGCATGCGCGGCACGCCGGCGCAAGGGAACGTACATGCGAAGGCAGAGTCGCGAAGCACGAACACCCGCATATGCGTCCATGGTGATGCGGCGTCGCGTGCCACGAGCGTCGAGACGGACAGGAACGCACCGACCCGCTGCGCTTCGCGATCGATTGGTTCGGCTACGTCACGCACGTAGCGACTGTACTCGTCGAGTTTTCCCGGCCGTGCGCGCCAGTAGTACAGTTTCGCCAGTGCACCGCGCTGTGCCGGGCCGACCGTCGCGCGTTCCGCCGGGACATTCATTCCCGGCGCGCTGGCACAGGCGATCGCGCCAGTCAGTACACCTCCGATCAGGAGAGCAAGGTTTGCGCGCATGGATCCTTTGGCCTTGAGAACCTCGATAGACGACATGCGTTCACCGTCACCTGGCGAGGCGCAGTGAGGGAGCCAACCACTTGGGAGATCATAGGCCCCTGCCAGCACAAGCGCGAGGTGTAACTGTGCAGCACAGCGTTCGGCGCCACGATAGCCAGGAGCGCATGGTCGTCACCAGTTACCGCGATGTTGCAAGCCAGTCCCAGACGATACGAGAGCAATCCTTCATCAGCGCCTGCGCAACCTTTTCGTCGGGCATCCCTCGCGTAAGGATGGCAATCACGTAGGGCTGTCGGCGCGGCGGATACACAATACCGGCATCGTGCAAGGTGGCCGTGATCGATCCGGTCTTGTGCGCGATGCGCGTGCCCGGCGGCAAGCCCGCTGGAATTTCATCGTTGAACGCCTGCGCCTCGAGGATGCTGAGCATGTCTCTAGTGAGCGCCGCACTGGCCACTTTGCCTTGCTGCAGCTCCGCAAACAGCGCGACCAGATCGTTGGCGGTTGTGGTGTTGTTGCGTCCCGCACGAAACGCGAGGTTGTCTTCCACGCCGCGCAGCACCTGCATGCGCGTCGCGCCGAGGGTGCGCGTGAGTGCCGTGATGCGAGTGGGGTCGAGCAGAGTGATGAGCGCGTTCGTGGCCAGATTGCTCGAGTGCGTGATCATGCGCGTTGCCAATTCGCGGAGCGGCACGTCTTTGCCGACCATCGCATACACGCTGCTGTCGCTGTCGTCACTCGGATTGAGCGTGTACGGTGATCCGTCCACAATCGATCTGAATTGGTTCACGAGCGGAAACGGTTGTGCTGGCGACAATCGCTTCGCCTGAAACTCGCGGTACAGCGCGAACAACACCGGCACTTTCATCGTGCTGGCCGCGTGGTACACGGTGTCGCCATTGACTGAGAGCGTTTGGCCGCTCGCCAGATCGCGTATGGCGATCGCCACCTGCGCACCAGTCACGTGTGCGATGCGCGCCTCCAGGAGTGCGCGCACCGAGTCTGTACGTTCGCGCTGCGCACGCGTGACAGGCAACTTTGCGACCGGCGACTTTGAGACCGGCGACTTTGCGACCGGCGGTTGTGCCATCTGCGCGTGGGCGGCGGGCGCCGGAACGATGTGCGCGCAGAACAACAGCGCTGCACACAGGGCGGCGTGCGATCGCGTTGGGCGACTAGTGGGTAAGGCCATAGACGATGTAGTTAGTCGCAAGTTTGTAGGCGTCGTTCGATAGGTTGACGGGATACCAGCCGCCACCGGACCACTCCATGTAGTCGCCAATGTCGTTGTTGTAGTTGATGATCACGCTCAGTCGCTGCGAAGGGTTGTTGTCCTCATAAATGCCAAGGTATTCCGACTTGGCGCTGGCGTTTTCCGGATGATGCATGCCATCCAGGGTTGTGATCTTGAAGAATGCGTTGAAGATGGGGTTAGAGACATCGAGTTTCACGATGCGCGCGTTGGGCAAGACCATGCGCATCGACCGTTCAAAGTTCTGCCATTGTCGGTCAAAATAGAAATCGTCGACGATGAGAAATCCGCCTTTGGCTAACCATGTGCGCAGGCCCAGAGCTTCCGACTCACTTGGGATCCAGAAGCCAGGTTCCGACAGATAGGCGATGGGATATTTGGCCAGTTCCGGATCATCCATGCGAAGAATGTTGCTGCCTTTGACATGCGGCTTAATCGAGGTGAGTTCATTCATGATGGTCATGAAGTTTCGCTCCATCTCGGGGTAGTCAAACTCCCAGCCGCCGCGTCCGTAGACCGTGTAGCGCAATCGCACAAACGTGAACCGACCATCGTACGCAAGGTTCGGTTCGAAGACCATGCCACGCTGCGACCATGCGACCGCCGCCGACGCGGTCACCGCGAAGACCGCGGCGCACAGCCACACCACACGCCGACGTCGTCGCCCTGTGCGCTGCACGACTACCGAGATGGATTCATTCCAAACAATAGAACGCGGAGCCACGGAGCACGAGTCGCGACGGTGATTGAGTCATCACAAAGAATAGAGCGCGTACTGTATTGAGTGCGAGGGTGCGGGGACCAGTCGCTTGACTGATCCCCGGTTCAATACTCCGACGTCCTGGCAACGAGAACTACGGGCTCACGCGGAGACGCGGAGAAAACAGCTCACACGGAGCACTACGGCGTACTAATGCGGGGGCGTGCTTGCGTCTGGACGGCCAGGTGGCAATTCGCGACCGCCACGCGGTTGGGCGGTGCGACCTTCCGGTTGCCGTTGCTCGCCTTGCCGCGGTTCACTCTGCCGCGGTTCATTGCGGCGTTGCTCAACCTGACGCGGTTCACTCGGACGAACGTCTGGTGTTCGTGGCGTACGCGGCTGCACCTGAACCTGCACCGGCTCGACATCGCGACCACCGCCGCGACGTGCATCACGCGGCATGTCTGGTGGCGCAGCGCGCTGAACGTCGCGCGGTTGTTGACGTTGCACATTAGATGGGTTGCCGCCGCCGGAGCTGCCACCCGTCGGATTGCCGCCAGGAGGACCGCCGGCGCCAACACGCTGACCGTTGCCAACACCCTGTCCGCTACCAACGTTGCCGCCGCCAACGTTACCGTTGCCCGCGTTGCCGTTGCCCGCATTGCCGTTGCGATAGCCGCTGTTGGTTACGTCGCCACCATTGACGGCGCGTCCGTTATCGTCGCCACGACGGGGTTCTGAGCCGCGCGGTACGGCCGTGCGGAATGTGGGCTGATCGTTGCCGCGACGGTTGTCGTTCCCAGCGCGACGGTCGTCGTTCCCACCACGTCGGTTATCGTTATCGCCAATGCGACGGTTGTCATCACGCGGATCACGACGTGGGTCGAAGCGATAGCTCCGCACGTCGGTGTAGCGATAGTCGCGCGGGCGATTCCAGCCGGGATACCCATACACTACGCGACGCGTCCCCCAGTCGAACCCGTTCTGTCGCCAGCCCCACGGCTCGTACCAAAGCCCAAGTCGCACGCCGAAGCCAAAGTAGATCGCCGATGACACAACAAATCGCGGACGCGGCGGATAGTAGACGACATACGGATCGTAGTAGGGCACGACCACGTAGGCCGGGTTGACTGGCACAATCTCAATCACCGGCGATGACGTCACACGCCACTGATCGTTCGACCGGAGATAGCCGTAGCGCTGTGCCTGTTGCCGCATGCGCTGCACCGCGTCCATCACGTCTTGATGCTGCGTGAGAAACGCGTCACCAAGTTCCTCCGTCCATGGCATAGCTGAGGCCATCATTTGGAGCACGGATGGAAAGGCGACAAGCGACTGCACACTCGGGTCCCACGGCACACGATCGAACGCGAGCGCGTCGACGAGTTGTTCGCCAGACAAACCGCGTCGACGATCGACCCATTGCGCCGCGAACGGAATTTCGCGAGGAAATGTCGCCGCGTTGAGCAACTGTGCGAGCAAGGGGTCAGGATAGAGCGCGATCGGCGATACGATGCGGTCAAGTTCCGCTGCGTCGTACACAAATCGGCGCAACTCAGTCACTGCTGGCCGCGGCAGGGTGGGCAAGGGTGCACCAGCGGTTTGCGCCACTGCGGTGGCCGCCTGCGCGACCGCAACGGCGACGCACGCGGCGGCGAGCAGCTGACGCGTGCGATGCAACGAGGCGGTGCGTGTCCGTCCGATCAGGAACCCCCTAGTCCTAGTCATGGCTTCGCTCTCCCGCACTTGGCGGTCACTTCGGTTGACGCGCGATTCTCGATTGGTGGACACCGTGTTTCTCCAAACGAGGACACTGCCGGATGCCGGTGGAACGGTAAGTCGTTGCGCATCATGACGAAACGCTCGTCCCACCGCTGCAGCGACAACTGCCATGCCTGTTGACTGTGCAGGAGTGATGCCCAACCTGACTCCCCTCCGAGGAACGACGATGCACAGAGTCCTGGCCCTCTCCCTGCTGCTTGCTGGCATGTCGCAGACGCTTAGCGCCCAACCGAAAAAAGACACCGAAGGCGAGGATGAGATGATGGGGAGGCGCAATGGAGCGTCGTCGTTCATCGGCGTTGACGCGTGGAACGCTTGGTCTGCGTGGTCTCCCTGGTACGTGTCGGCATATCCACACAGTCTGGACGGCTTTACGCTCGGTCTGGATTTCGGCACCTACTTCCCGATTCGCGCCTCTCGCTACTCACCGGGCTGGCGTCGCTGATAACGCTTACGGTTGTCGCGCACGACGTTGCTCGGCGGCGCTCACTGTGGCCAGCGCCGACCCCAGTCGCAGTGCCTCAACGCCCGTCACCTGTGCGAACACGGTGTCGCGTGTTCCGTTTTGCATGGTGGCGATGAGAAATCCGCTCGCTGGGCCAAACAAGTGGAGCTTTCGCACGACCTCAAAGCTATAGGTGCCAGCGGGCAGTCGTCGCGTACCCGTTGGCGCGCGGCGCACGGCACCACGGTTTGTGAGCAGGAGTGTATTCCGTGCGTCCGAGCCGAACGGGATATACGCGTAGATCACCTGCTCGTCAGCCAGCAAACTGCCGTCGCCTCGCGCCTCGGCGATCAGCGCGGGAGGAATGTCATCGTAGAATGCACTCAGCACAGGCTCATCGCCGTCGGCGAAGGCGAGCGAAATGACTCGCCACGTGGCCAGCAACAAAACGGCGAGCAGCGTAACGCCAGAGGCAACCAGCGCGCCAAGTCGCCAGGCAAGACGCCGACGCGTGGCGCGACGCACGTCGGTTGGCGACCGCAGTGCGGCAGCTGTTTGTGCGTCGATGAGTCGTGCAACGAGTTGTTCGGCAGTGGGCCGCGCGTCTTTCGCTTTCTGCAGCGCATCGTCGACGATCGCACGCAACGCATCGGGCACGTCGGGACGCACGACACTCAGTCGCGGTGGCGGTTGCGTCATGTGTCGGGCCAGCACCGCGGCAACGGTGTCCGCGGCAAAGGGCGGCTGCCCGGTGAGCATCTCGAAGAGCAGCACACCGGTCGCATATACATCGGTTCTCCCGTCAACTGCTTCGCCCAATAGCTGCTCAGGACTCATGTAGTCGGGTGTGCCCGATGTCATGCCAACGGCGTCGTTACGTGTACGCGTCATGACGTGGGCAATGCCGAAATCGGTGACGAAGGCCTGACCCGTGGCATCCAGCAACACGTTGTCGGGCTTGATGTCACGATGCACAATGCCGCGCGCGTGCGCCGCCGTCAGTGCGGAGGCCACCTGTTGCGCCACGCGCGCCGCATCTGCCGGCGACATTGGCCCGTTGTCACGCAACCGCGCAGACAGTGCACGTCCGTCGAGCATGCGCATAACGAGAAAGAGCAGACCAGCGCGACTGTCGGCGCTGTACAGCGGTACGATGTGCGGATGTTCGACACTCGCGACGAGACGCGCTTCGTTGAGAAAGCTTGCCTCCAGCTCCGCCGTTGGAGCGAGCGCTGGATCGATCACCTTGATGGCGACATCGCGGTCGAGCATCGTGTCCCGTCCGCGGAAGACCACGGCAGACGCGCCAGTCCCAATCACGTCAATCACATCTACTTGACCGTGCAGCGCCGAGGCGAGGCGGGCGTGCAGGGTGGCGATGTCTACATGCATGGCGACGGAAAGAGAGGACGTGACGCGGACCGCGAATATCGCCTAGCGAGGCCGCAGATGCGTGGGCAGGCAACTCGTGCGCGTGAGAGGTGGCAAAGATGTGTTGCTGTCGACAGCTTGTACACATCTTCCTCGCTCCGGAGCGGTGATGGGTCTCAACGTACGTCTCATGTTCTTGCTTGGCTGCGCTGCGCCTGTGTCGGCTCAGCGACTGACCGAGATCGGCACCACGTCGGTTGGCAACCCGGTGTTGCTCGAGGCGGGGACCGTGT
>JAYSVL010000602.1:0-9354 GCA_043718595.1 Gemmatimonadaceae bacterium | reverse complement strand
CTCCATCTACGCATCGCCGCTCGACTCAATCGCTTCCAGTAGCTGCTGCCGTTGTAGTAGTCGCGCATACCGGCCACCACGCTGCACCAGGTCGTCGTGTCGACCCTGCTCAACGAGCACGCCATCATCCAGCACGATGATATGATCGGCGTCGCGGACTGTACTGATACGATGTGACGCGATGACAGCCGTGCGACCGGCGAGTGCCTCGCGAAGTCCGGCCAGAATTGCCGCCTCCGTGTGCGTGTCAACCGCCGAGAGGGCATCATCGAGCAGCACGAGTCGCGGACGTCGCGCCAGCGCGCGCGCCATCGCCGTTCGCTGTTTCTGTCCGCCAGAGAGGTTGATGCCACGCTCGCCCAACCGCGTCTTGTACCCGTCAGGAAGTCCGGCGATTGTGTCGACGAGTTGCGCGATGTGACTCGCCTCAATCACCTCGGGCGGTGCCTCCCATTCGTCAAATGCGGTGTGATGTTCGGCCGTGCTGCGTGTCGGCATGACGGGCGCGTCCATGCCGTAACCCACATTCGCACCAATGGTCTCGCTGAACAGCAACGACTCTTGCGGCACGTGACCAATCTCCGCGCGCAACGCCGCAAGCGGAATGTCTCGGATGTTGACGCCGTCGATCAGAATCGCACCCTGCTGCGGCTCAAAGAAGCGCGGAATGAGGTCGAGCAACGCCGACTTTCCAGCGCCTGTCGCACCAACAATCGCGAGCGTTGCACCGGCGGGCACCGTGAACGAAACGTCGCGCAGCACCCATCGCACAGCGGGCGCGTCAGTCGTCACGTCGTAATGCGCGTCGCGGGCCGCGCCATCCTCGCTGGCGACAACGGCGGCCGGATAGTGAAACGATACGTGACGAAATTCGAGCGAACGTCCACCGTCCGTCGCGGGCAACGTCGCATGTCCTGTATCGAGTACGGCGGCCGGCTGTGCATCAAGCAGCACGATCACGCGCGCCATCGACGCCGATCCGCGCTGAAAGAGGTTGGTCGTCCAACCAAGCGCAATCAGCGGCCAGGTGAGCATGCCAAGGTAGATGCCAAAGGCCACATAGCCACCCACGGTGATGCGTCCCTCAATGAGCAAACGTCCGCCAACACCGATCGTCACGGCGGCGCCAAGTCCCGCGAGCAACGCGAAACCCGGATTCATGATGCCACTGAGTTTCGCCAACCGCATGTTGGCGACCAGATACGCTTCGCCCATCGCATTAAAGCGGGTCGACTCCGCCTGCTCTTGCCCGTATGCGCGGACGACGCGCACGCCAGACAAGTTCTCCTGCGCGCGTGTGGACAGCTGGCTAAACTGTGATTGCACGGCTTCGAACCGCTGATGCACCAAACGACCGACGCGCAGCATGAGCACGGGAAGCCCGATCATTGGCAGCAGCGCAAGTCCGGTCAGCATCGGACTGATGCGGAGCATCATCACCATTGCGAACAGGCCACCGGCCACGGTATTCACCATGTACATGACCGCCGGACCTGCCGCCATGCGCACGGCACTCAAGTCATTGGTCAGCCGCGCCATCAGATCTCCGGTGCGCCAACGCGTGTACCAACTGGGGTCGAGGGCAACCAGCCTGGCAAAGATATCGTGGCGCAAATCCGTCTCGATGCGTCGACTGACGCCATTCATCGTCTGTCGCATGATAAATCGCAGCACACCACTGACGACCGCTGTGCCGAGCATCAACAGGGCGATCCCCAGCAACGTTCCCGTGCTCGCGCCGTCGTGCATGCGGTCGATGCCGCGCTTGAGCAGCGAGGGAATGACGCTGGCGAGGCCGGCGGCAAGCACCACAGATATCAGGCCCGCCGCAACTTGTAGGCGGTACGGGTGGTAGTAAGGGAGCAGGCGTCGCAGGGCGCGACGTGGTGGCACCGACATCTTCACTCGTAATTTCTCGCGATATTTCTCGTTTCGATGTGCTGCGGTGACCGATAGGCAGCGCTCGGCGCGACTTCCGCAGCATCGCAACCACACTCAGGAGACGCAGCAATGGTCCAATATATGAGTCGTCAGAAGTCGTCGCTGGCAGCGACCGCACTGGTCATGTGCGGCATCATGCTCGCCGCGGCGTGCAGTGGCGAGAAGAAAAGTGAGCTGCAGGTGCTCGGCAGCGATAGCGCGCTCAGTCGCGACCTGGCGATGGCGGCGCGGGACTCTGTGCAACCGCAACTGCAGGACATCCGCGCGCCCGGCACGGCAAACGCCACACCGACACCAGCAAAGGCACCGGCTCCGGTGAACACGCCGAAATCATCCGCGACTTCGCCGAAGCCGACCGTCACACCGCCACCGGCCACCACGACGCCCGCAGCGTCACCAGCTCCACCAGCAGCATTGCCAGTAACGGGCACTGTCGCCGCTGGTACATCAATGCGATTCGCCGCCAGCAACAAGCTGTGCAGCAACACAGCGCGCGGTGGTGATCGATTCACGACGGAACTCGCGGCGCCCGTGCAAGCCTCCAATGGCTTTGAGATTCCAGCCGGTGCGACCGGAAATTTCGAAGTGGTGGCGTCGCGCACGGCGGCCAATTCCAGCGACAGCACGACACTCACGGTCCGTCTTGTGTCCGTCGCCTTCAACGGGCGCACCTATCCTGTTGATGCCACCGTGCAGTCCGCCGCGACAGAACGTGTGCGCAGTGCGTCAAAGTCCACTGACGCGCAGAAGGTGGCCGGTGGAGCGATCATTGGTGGCATCGTTGGCCAGGTGATCGGCAAGAACACGAAGGGTACCGTCATTGGCGCCGCAGCTGGTGCGGCAGCGGGAACAGCAGCTGCCGCAAAAACCGCCGACTACGACACCTGCTTGCAGAGTGGCGCAACGATCACGGTGCGACTCGACGCGCCGGCCATTATCCGACCGGCACCAACGCCGTAAGAATTGGCGTGACGATCAGTAACCCACCGCGCCGCCACTCCGGCGCGGTTCGGGCACGCCTTCCCATCCACCGCGCACGCGCATGATCGCGTTGACGTTCACGAGCGCGCGCAACTCGCGCAAACTGTAGCCCATATTGCGCAACGAATCGCGCACCGGACCACGCAAGCCGCCGGTTTCAAACGTGAGCGAGTCCGGGAGCGCCTGATGGTGGATGCGTGGTGCGCGCATCGCATCGGCCAGTGACATCCGATGATCGATGACGTTGAGGATGACCTGACTCGTGCCGGTAATAATGGTTGGGCCACCAGCGGCACCGACGACCAGCAGCACATTGCCTCTCGCGTCGAGCACAATCGTTGGTGACATCGCGCTCAGCATGCGCTTGCCAGGCTGCACGGCGTTCTGCTCGCCTTGCACGAGACCAAACATGTTGGGCTTGCCCGGCTGCGCAGCGAAATCGTCCATCTCGTCGTTCAGCATGAACCCAGCGCCACGCACCCAAACGCCCGAGCCCCAAGAGTTGTTGAGCGTGGTTGTCGTCGCGACGGCGTTGCCCGCTTTGTCGACGACGGAGTAGTGCGTGGTGTGCATTGGCTCTCGCGCCGCCTGTGCCATACGTGGCTCGAGATCAATCGTGGCCGTCGCACGATCGTCGTCAATGGTGTTGCGCAACAATTTTGCGTACGACTTGCTTGTCAGCTGTTCGAGCGGAACTTTGACGAAGTCGGGGTCACCAAGTTTGGCGTTCCGGTCCACAAAGGCGCGTTGGTACGCGCTGCCGACGAGGTGAAACCATCGTGTGCTTCCGTACGCCGGCATCGTCGGATACTGCTCGAGAATGTTCAGCGCCTCGGCTGTCGTCACCCCGCCAGATGATGACGGTGGCATTGAGAGCAGCGCGTAGCCGCGGTATGTCGTGCTAATCGGCGTGCGCATTGCTGGCGCATACCGTCGCAAATCTTCGCGCGTGATGATGCCGCCGCCGCGTTGTTGTTCAGCGACGAGCGAGTCCGCAATCCACCCTTCATAGAAGGCGCGAGCACCGCTGTCGGCGATCGCCTGCAGCGTGCGCGCGAAGTCTGGCTGCACCAGGCGTTCGCCCGCCGTGAGTGCCTGCCCACCAGGAAAATACGCCGCTGCCTCACTGAACTTGAGTACGCGCTGTCGCGCACGAGACATCGAAC
Source organism: Gemmatimonadaceae bacterium (assembly GCA_043718595.1). Classification (GTDB taxonomy): domain Bacteria; phylum Gemmatimonadota; class Gemmatimonadetes; order Gemmatimonadales; family Gemmatimonadaceae; genus Gemmatimonas. Next base: position 5,266 of record JAYSVL010000602.1, on the reverse strand, counting down.
CGGCGAGCGCGCTGTCGACGACAAAACCGTCGCGCGCGAGCCGAATGGCTGGCTGCATCACTTGCGATAGTTTCATCGTGCCGTATCTGGCAAGTGCGGCCGACATACCGGCTACGGCACCGGGAACACCCGACGCGAGATGCCCGTCGATGCTCTTGTCGGTGAGCATCCCGTTGGCGTCGAGGTACATGTTGCGCGTCGCGGCAAGGGGCGCCACTTCGCGATAGTCAACGGCTGCCGTGCGTCCATCGGCCAGGCGAATCACCATGTAGCCGCCGCCGCCGATGTTACCGGCTTCAGGCCACGTGACGGCCAGCGCGAAGCCCAACGCGACCGCGGCATCGACCGCGTTGCCACCAGCACGCATGATCTCTGCGGCCGCGGCACTGGCTTCCGGACTGTTGCTGACGGCCATCGCTTGTGGCGCAAAGGCGGCACGAGCACCCGCGGCCAGATGCCAGCCTTCTGGAAATTGCGCTGCGACACGCGAAGGAATCGCCGGATCACCAACGGCGCCCGGCGTGCCCTCGCTGTTACGCAACGAACAGCCGAGGGCAACCGCGCTGAGCACGACGGCAGCAGACGTGACGTTGGTTCGCTTCATGACAAGACTCTCTCGCAGGACGGCATTGGGGCCGTCAGTTGCCAATGCCGATGCGTACCGCAGCACGCGTTGTGCGCGTGCGGGAGTACCGGGAGGTGCCATCAGGCAAGTTCGATTTGGCGTGCACGGCGAGTCCGAAATCCTGGACAAGCGCGAGCACGAAGTGTCGCGACAGTGGATACGCAAAGCCAATGCCGACGATGCCACTCAGGTCCATGGTGCCGGATGCCTTACCAATCAGCACCGCCGCGGCGTCTCTCGTGTGCATGTTGCGCGTCCCGGATACGCCAGCTGCCGCTTCAAAGGTTGTGTGGAAGCCAGTGCCGCCGCCAGAGCGAAACTGCCCCATCAGCGACCACAATTCCGTTTGCGCGGCACAGGTGTTTTGGCACGCAGTCGGTAGCGGCACGGTGGCCACTCGCGGCGTTCCGGAGGTGCTCGGCGCGAAGCGTTCAACAAAGAGGTCGGCGCGACCGAACGATGCCGCGACGCCAATCGTGGTTGCCTCGTCGATGCCTTTTTCGAACGTGCCCCGCAGCTGCCACAACGGGTCGGTGCTGAATCGCCAGCGGCTCTGTGTGGTGCCGTCGTTCACGTCGCCCAATCCCGCCGAACCGCCACCCACGGACAACCACCAGCCAGCGCTTCGCTGATTCACGGGACGTCCGCGCAACTGCGCATGTGCGGGCAGCGAGCACAGGGACGAGAGAACGAGCAGGACGACGACGGTTGCGCGTGCAGTGGGCAAGTTCACGCTCAGAAGGTGACGACGCGCGCCAAGTGTTGATGTGTCTTGCGGTTCGCGCATTATCATTCCTAACTTAGCGGCGCACAGGGCTGCATGCCACTTTGGGCCACGCCAGCGCAGCGCCAGCCACTCTCACATCACTCGTGTCCGCAACGACGCTCGATCCTCGCGTCACCGAACGTCGCAACCCGCGCACGGTCGACATCGACCTCGCGTCCGCTGAAGCGATTGTCGACTTGCTGAACGCGGAAGATCGCATGGTCGCCGACGCCGTCGCCACGCAGCGACAGGTCATCGCCGACGCGATCACCGACATCGAAGCGGCCTTTCGCGGCGGACATCGCTTGTTCTATGTCGGCGCTGGCACCTCAGGTCGACTCGGCGTGCTGGACGCGAGCGAATGTCCGCCCACGTTTGGCACCGATCCGTCGATGGTGATCGGCATTATCGCCGGCGGTGACCGTGCACTCCGCACACCGATCGAAGGCGCCGAAGATGACGCGGACGAAGCGGCGCGTGTGATTGATGCGCATCGCGTGGCGCGCGGCGACGTGGTTGTTGGCATCGCGGCGAGCGGGACCACGCCGTTCGTGCGCGGTGCTCTCGAACGCGCCAGGGAACGCGGTGCGCGCACGGCACTCATCGCCTGTAGCGCACCACCCGAGGCCATGCGTCGCGCGGCCGACCTGCTGATCCTGCCGATTGTTGGTCCCGAAGCGCTCACCGGGTCGACGCGACTCAAAGCCGGGACGGCAACCAAAATGGTCTGCAATATGCTCACCACCGGCGCGATGATTCGCATCGGCAAGAGCTACGGCAATCTGATGGTCGATATGCGGGCGACGAATGTCAAACTCACCGATCGCGCGGAACGCATTGTGATGATGGTCTGCGAGGTGACGCGTGAGCGTGCACGTGAATTGCTCGTCGGTGCCGAGGGAAAGGTGAAGCTGGCGATCGTCATGTCGGCGTTGTCGGTGAGCGCGACAGAAGCCGAACAGCAACTCGATGCCGTCGGTGGCGTGATTCGTCGCTTGCTGACAACCGCACCGCCGCCGGTATGACGACACCTTGCGTGACGTCACTGGGTATGACAGCTCGCCGTGTGACACGCGATGAGTGAGTCCACGCGGCGCGACCTCGCGCAGCTGCTGGTGCCGGTCATCACCTGGCGCGCCGACGACGGCTTCGCCGCAGCGCGGCCGCTCATCGACGAAGCACTCGCGCTCGGCGTTGGTGGTTTCCACCTCGTCGGCGGTGTGCAGGACACCGTGCGCGCGCTGGCCAAGGAGCTGCAACTCAAATCGCGCCATCCGTTGTTAATCGCCGCAGAGCTGGAGCGAGGCGCCGGCCAGCAGTTCGCTGGTGCGACAGGACTGCCGCCGGTGGCCGCGATCACCGCGACTGGCGACCTTGAGTCACTGCGTCGTGCGGCACGTCTCACCGCGCGCGAAGCACGCACGATGGGCGTCAACTGGAATCTCGCGCCCGTCTGTGATCTTGATGGCTTCGCCGACAATCCGTTGTTAGGCGCGCGCGCCATGGGTACCGATGCGAAACGCGTGGCGGCATTGGTGACGGCATGGATCGAGGCGTGCCAGGCCGAGGGCGTGCTGGCGTGTGCGAAACACTTTCCCGGCATTGCTCGCGTCACTACTGATCCGTACATCGGTCAGACGACGGTGGACGTGCCAGCCGACCAGCTAAAAGACGTTGATATCCAGCCGTTTCGCGCGGCGATTGCGTGTGGTGTGGCGAGTATCATGCCGGCCCACGTGGCCTATTCGTCGCTCGATTCGAGTCGCATGCCGGCATCGTTGTCGCGAGAAATCTTGCAGTGGTTGCTCCGTCAGCAACTCAAGTTCGACAATCTGATTGTGTCCGATGCGCTGACGATGGCGGCCGCCTGCGATGATCGTGACGTCGCGCAGACGGCAGTGCTGGCGTCGCGCGCCGGATGCGACGTCTTACTTGATCCAGGTCCGCTCGCGGCTGCGCTCGATGCGCTGGAACGCGCGCTCGACGATGGCACGCTTGATCCCGATCGTGTTCGTCAGTCCGTGCGACGTCGTCTCAAGTGGGCGCAGTGGGCGTCACCGCCAAACGACTGGCGTCGGCCGAGCGGTGCGGACACGGCATGGGGCGCGCTGCTGGCCGATCGTGTGCTCAATGTGATGCACGGTCCACTGCCAACACTCGGCGTTGTCACAGAAGTCGCCGTGGTGGACGACGACGACGAGGTGCCTGGAACGCACGCGTCGCGCAGTGCCCTGGTCGACGCGTTACGACTGGGCGGACATGACGCACGGCCTGCGGACGCGCCAACTGTGGCGAGCGGTGGCCCGTTGGTGATTGCGCTGTTTGCCGACTATTTGCCACATAAAACGCGTACGACGCTTCGTGACACAACGAAAGCGCACGTGCAAACGCTCTTCGAGCAGGCGCGGGCGTTTCAGCGGGGCGTCGTTGTTGTAGGGTTGGGTGATCCGCGCTTCGTGATGCAACTTGCACTCGACGTGCCGACCATTGTGGCGTGGAGCGGTGATCGTGTCATGCAGCAGGCAGCGGCGCGGGCGTTGGCGCGCGCGCGAACGGGCTGACGAGCTGAACGCAAAACGACCCGCTTACTTGCTGAGCTGTCGAACGAGCCAGTAGAGGGCGATCGCTACCGCTGCGATGAGCAGGAACCACATCAACGGTTGCACCGCGCGACGTCGTTCGTTGACCCCTGCAGTCGGCGGGCCAACGGTCTCACGCTCGGTCGCAGAGCGATCTTCTGCGGCACGCGCTCGGGCAAATTCTTCATCGATCGCCGCTGACGGCGGCATCGGCGTTCCGTAGCGTGGTGTCGGATCGCTCTTGATTGGCGCTTGCTGCGGTCGCGCGCTGAGCTCGTCGTCGTCTGCCTGCGTGCCGGGGAGCGGAAAGGCCAGGTACCCTACTTCGTCATTTGATTCAGAATCGCGCAGCGCCTCGCCATCGAAACGGGCGGCAATGACGGTGATGTTGTCGTGACCACCGCGTTCATTCGCTTTATCGACCAGCAACTGACACAATTGCCGAACGTCTGACTGTTCTGTGCAGAGCTGCGCAATCTCTGTTGGCCGAACCAATCCTGACAGGCCATCGCTGCAGATGATGAGTGTATCGCCTCGTCGTAACTGTTGGTGGGTCAAGTCCACCGTCACCTGCGCTTCCGGACCCAACGCCTGCAGAATGATGTTGCGTCGATCGCTGATGTCGGCTTCTTCTTGTGTCAGCTCTCCGGCCTCGACCAGGCGCTGCATGAGCGATTGATCTTTGGTCAGCTGCTGCGCGTTGCCGTTGCGCACGATATACGCGCGACTGTCGCCAATTTGTGCGAGGTAGAGACAGTCGCCAAACAGACCGGCGATGGTCGCCGTCGTCCCCATCCCGCGATGCTCGGAGTGCTCACGCGCAAACTGGTGGATCTTGGTGTTGGCGGCCTCGGTCGCATCACGCAGCGCTTGGGCGAAGACGGTGCCAGACGGTCCGCTCGCCACCGACCACGTATGCCGGAGCGTGTCGAGGACCACGTCACCGGCCATGCTACTGGCGATTTCGCCTGACGCCGCGCCACCCATGCCGTCCGCGACCAGAAACAGCAGTCCGTGCGTTTCGGCGGCGAGGTCGTACGGGCGTCCGTCGAATGCGACCGGGGTGCCCGTAGCGAGATTGGCAACGAGGAATGTGTCTTCGTTGTGCTCGCGCGTCCGACCAACGTCCGTTTGCGCGAAAACGCGGACGACGACCTTCGGGTCGTCGCCAGGAGCGGGTTCGTGCGATTCGGGCACAGTGGCGATCACAGCGTCATAGCGCGGGCCGGTGCGAACAAAGGACGAGATCTGGACTCTACGGAATAACGCGTCGAAGGTTTTGCGGCACGGACCTCA
>JAYSVL010000601.1:0-3106 GCA_043718595.1 Gemmatimonadaceae bacterium | reverse complement strand
GCCGAGCGGTCGGCCCGGTTACGCCCCCACTGGACCTATCGTCCTTTGTGGTGTAAAGTACTTGTCATTACGCCAAACGCCCTGGAGATTCCACCATGCAACCCAGTCCCGCGACCGCTCAGGCGGCCTCCACCGCCAGTACACTCCAGCGAGCGCGCGCATGATGCCCATCCCCATGCAGATGCACGCACGCATGGTGCTCGGCGCCGCGTTGCTGTTTGGCGTCCTCGGTGATGTACTGCTGCGTGGCGGTGTGTGGCGATTCGGCTTTGCGTTGTGGATCATGACGCTCATCCTCGGCGCCCTCGCCCTCGGCGGTCGCCCGACGGTCGATCGAGCGCTCCTGCTGATCGGACTGGCGTTCGCGGCGCTTGGACTGGCCTGGCGTGACGCGCCGCTGCTCTACACGGTCGATCTGCTCTCCGTACTCTGCGTGGGAGCGCTCCTCGTATGGCACGGCAGCGGCCAACGACTTGCACACCTCACCGTCGTCGAATCCGTTCGCGCACTCGCGCTTGCCCTCGTAAACGCACTCGGCGGCGCCATTGGCATGATTGAGCGCAGCACGACCAGCGTCGATCGCGCACCGAAAAACAATCCTCGCACGCGCGCGCTGGTGATCGGCACCGTGCTAGCCGTGCCGCCGTTGGTGATCGTCACGTCGCTTCTGGTGTCCTCCGATGCCATCTTCGATCGGATACTCCAACGTGTTGTCGACTTTCTGGCCGCTCAGGGTCTCCAGCACGTGTTGGTGGCACTCCTGCTCACCTGGATTGTCGCCGGCTTGCTGCGCGGTACGCTCGGTGAGGCCATTCACGGTCCCGTTCCACAGGTGCGTTCGCCGGCCCTGCCTTTCTGGAGCGTTGGCGTTGCCCTGTACGCATTGATCGCCGTGCTCGTATTGTTTCTGGCCACACAGGCTCGCGTGCTGTTTGGCGGCGAAGCGTTTCTCATGGCGACGGCAGGACTCACGCTGGCCAACTATGCACGCGAAGGCTTCTTCCAGATGGTTGCCGCCGCCGGAGTCGTGCTCGGTACACTTGTCGTCGCTGATTGGCTACTCGGAGAGGACAATGCGGCAGGAAGACGGCGATTGCGTTTGATCGGTGCGATCTTGCTCGTCCTCGTGTCGGCCCTGCTGGCCTCGGCGACGGTACGAATCTGGCTGTACGTCAATCAGTTCGGACTGAGTGTCGACCGCCTCGTGGCCTGTGCCGGTATCGCGTTGGTTCTCGCCGTTCTCCTCGCCTGCGCCGCAACAACACTCCGCGGACGATCCAACCGGTTCGCACCAGCGACGCTGATCCTGACAGTGGCGTGGGTGGCCTCGTTGAACATCGTCAACCTCGAAGCCATCGTAGTGCGCGCCAACGTCGCACGCGCGCACGCTGGCGCGGAATTCGATGCGGCGTATCACGCGGGATTGTCAGCCGACGCGCTCCCATCACTCCTCGCGGCAGCGCCCATGTTGTCGCCAGCCGATTGCCAGTTGCTCAGCGTCGCACTCCGGAAGACGTGGACCGCACGTTTTGCCGATCCGGAGAACGGCGGAATCGACTGGCGCAGTCGCAATCTTCCACTCGTGCGCGCGCGGGCGTGGTTCGACACGGGCCCACTCGCATGCAGGAGTGCTGTTTCCGTGCTTACGGACCGAGCAACGCCGCAGGGATGACTCCGACACCGTCAGTCCTGCGATAGGCCTGTGTGCCCGTCGTGATGACGATCGCATCGATGAGATCTTCACCGATTTCGCGCTTGAGCCAGCGCAGGTGCTTGACGTCGTCGTCCGTTACCGACGCCGCAAGCTTGACTTCGATCGCCAACACACGCCGATCCGCGCGCTCGACAATTAAATCGATTTCGTGGCGTCCGTTATACGCGCGCAGGTGACGCACCTTGGACTCTGCAGCCTGTGCGAAGACGGAGCACCTCGACATGCGGCCCATGCGACTACCGCTTGACGAACAACCGCTTCGGGATCATCACGTGCACTCCCATCGTGCCATCTACGAGCTGTGTGATCCGCACATCGCAGCCCGTGCTCACCAGCATGTACGCATCCTCGCGCGACATGCCTTTGACATCGGCGAGCAGACCAATCGCCTCGCGCACCGCCACTTTAGCCGCGATGGTCAGGCTGCTGTCCGTTCCCATCGCGATCCAGTGCGTGGCCGTCTCACCTCGCGGCCACGTCAGCTTCATGTCCTTCCGCACGATGAACTGAAAACGTCCACGTAGTGCGGTTTCGAGTGCCGTGATATCCACCTCGCCATCACCCTGCGCGGCATGCCCATCGCCTGCCTGGAACAGTGCACCGCGCACGTGCACCGGGATGTACAGAATAGTGCCAGCAACGAGTTCCTTGTTGTCGAGATTGCCCGCGTGAATGTCCGGTGGCGCACTATTCACGCGTCCGCGCGACGGTGGCGGCGCCACACCCATGCTGCCAAAGAACGGATTCAGCGGAATCTCAATGCCAAGCGAATCGGAGAAGTGCCCGATCATGCGCTTCACATCAAGCGGTACGATTCGGCTCTTGGACACACCGGGAAATGCCTCGGGCAGGAACCCGCTGCGCGGACCAAACGAGTTGCACGCAAAGGGAATCGCCAGATCTACTGTCTTGATGCGGACTTCAAGCACATCGCCCGGCTCCGCGCCATTCACGTAGACCGGCCCCGTCAGGATATGACCGCCCGGTCCGCGTCGGAGTGTCGAATCGCGCACCGCCGCGACGATCGCTCGGTACGCAGGTTCCACGGTACCCGTATCGACTCCCGGTTGCAGCAGCCGCGCGCCGCACGTCGACACCGCGGAAATCTCGACCTCGTCGCCCGAAGCAATGCGCAGCACGGGTGAAGACGCGGGATCGTATCCGCCATACACAACCGTCGTTGGTGTTGGCAGCAGCGTGTGTCGCGCGCCCACGGCATGCTCAGCCCAGAACGGACGCGCCGTGCGGCCGGATGGTGTCGGTGTTGACTGCACTGCAGAGTGACAAGCGAGTGTCAGCGCGAGTGGGGCGAAGCCCAAGATAGGTCTCATAGCCCAAAGATAGCATTCCGTACTGAGAACGGCGCGCACGGACGCGAGGTATGCGGCAGTG
>JAYSVL010000061.1:0-7959 GCA_043718595.1 Gemmatimonadaceae bacterium | reverse complement strand
GCTAACGCGCGACTTCGATGTGGTGGTTGAGGACATCAACAAGGTGCCGCTGTATACCACGACATGGCGCACACCAGCGCTTGTCGCGTTGGTGCCGCATCTCTTTGGCGGCACGGCGTTTCAGGAACTCGCGGTGCCACTGGCGACGGCGGTGTGGCTGGCCGAACGTCCGTTGCCGCGTGCCTATCGCGGCGTTGCGTTCGAGGCCATTAGTGAGAGCACGCGTGACGATCTCGTCGCGCGCGGCGTCTCGAAAGAACGGGTGCGTGTGATCTTTCCTGGTATTGATACCGCGGCATACACGCCGGATCCATCGGTGCGGTCAGCGCAACCGCTGTTTGCATATCTTGGTCGCCTGAAGAAGTATAAGGGTGTCGATTTGGTGTTGCGGTCGTTCGCACAGTGCGGCGTGCCGACCGCGCGACTGGAAGTGGCCGGTGCTGGCGAGTTTCGTCCGGCCCTCGAATCGCTCGCACGCACGCTTGGTGTGGCGGATCGGGTGCAATTCCTCGGGCGCATTGACGAGACTTCAAAGGTGGCGTTGCTCCGGCGGGCGTGGGCGACGGTGTTCGCATCACCAAAGGAAGGTTGGGGTATCACGAATCTGGAGGCGGCGGCGAGCGGCACACCGGTGATCGCGTCAAACTCACCGGGCATTCGGGAATCTGTGCGACACGGCGAAACGGGTTTTCTCGTGCCGCATGGCGACATCGCAGGTATGGCAGAGTCAATGCGGTTCCTCAGCGGCGAGCGATCGCTTGTCGAACGCCTGGGGATTGCCGCGCGGCAATTTGCTGAGGGCTTCACGTGGGCCCGTGCCGCGAACGAGACCGAAGCTCACCTCCGCGAGGTGGTGAGTCACCGAAGAGGTCGCTGATGGAAATCATCCTGCACGCGCACCACGCTGATGTCCCGGACACCCTGCGGACCGAAGCAGATACGGCCATACGAAAGGTGGCGGCTCGACTGCATCGTGTGGTGAACGCGATCGTCCGGTTTGTTGGTGACGGTACAACGCGGCGCGTGGAGATCGTCTTGCACGGAGCGCATCACCGTGACTTGTTTGCGCATGGCGACGCGCGCGCGTTTGGTCCAGCGCTCGCCGTCGCGCTGCAGCGACTGGAGTCGCAGGTGTCTCGTACGCGTCGGTCGCGTCGTCCGGCGGGAGATCGCGCCGGGTGACTCCGCGTCTGACGGTCGGCCTGTTGTACGAACAAATGAAGGAACCGCTCGAATTGGAGGTGTTAGGCTCCGAGACGGGACTGGAACGCGAAATCACGAGCCCCGAGGCGTCGAGCCCGGGGCTCGTGCTGTCGGGGTACATCAATCGGTTTCCGTCGCAGCGCATTCAGGTCCTCGGCGAAACTGAAGTCAGTTATCTGCAGTCGCTGCCGGTCGACGAACGCACGACGAACCTGGAGCAGTTCTTTGGCTTCCCGATTCCCTGCGCGTTTGTAACCAAGGCGCTCGAACCGCCGGAGCCGCTCATGCTGTTGGCCGACCAGGCCGGTGTGGCGGTGCTCCGCACGCGACTGAAAACGGCGGAGTTTTATCGCATTATCAAGCCGTTTCTGGCGGACCAGTTTGCGCCGACGACGACGCTCCACGGCTCGTTAGCCGACGTCTACGGCGTCGGGGTGTTCTTTACCGGCAAGAGCGGCATCGGGAAGTCTGAGTGCGTGCTGGACTTGGTTGAGCGCGGACACCGGTTGGTTGCGGACGATTTAGTGTTTGCGTCGCGTCGCGGGAACGATGTGCTTATTGGGCGCGGTCACCAGCTCCAGCGGCACTTCATGGAAATTCGCGGCGTCGGGTTGCTCGATATCCCCGCCATTTTTGGTATTCACGCGGTGCGACAGCAAAAGCGGATCGAAGTGGTGGTCGTGCTTGAGGAGTGGGATGGCAAGGCGCATGTCGAACGTACCGGACTGGACGTGCAGACCATCGATATTCTTGGCGTGAGCGTGCCACGCATTACCGTTCATCTGAATCCGGGAAAGAACATCACCGTCATCGCGGAAGTGATCGCGATGAATCACCTGCTGCGCTACTATCGGGGATACGATAGTGCGACAGCATTCAATGATCGTTTGATCGGGCAGATGCGTCGGAAGGCCGACGTGCAGCGATACTTGCAGGAGGATGACGAGTAGTGGCCGATCAGCACGCAGTGCCCACGGTACGGGCGGTTGTCGCCGGACACGGCACCTTTGCGAGCGGACTTATCTCGGCGGTGCAGCAGATCACGGGACGCGGCGACCAGTTTGTCGCCATCTCGAACAGCGGTCTCTGCCTCGACGACATCCAGCATTTGATTGCGCGAGCGCTTGACGAGCACGGTGCACACGCGATCTTCACCGACTTGCCTGCGGGTAGCTGCACCATGGCCGTGCGACGTCTGGTGCGTGCGCGACCGGGCGTGATTTTGGCGACCGGCGTGAACCTCTCATTTCTCTTGGACTTTGCCATGCGGGACGACTCTGACACCGTGAGCGCGATTCAGCGCGCAATGGAAAGCGGTCGCGCCTCAATGGTGGTGCACGGAGCCTGACGACATGTCCGTCGCGCTGTATCGTATTGATGACCGCCTCATCCATGGTCAGGTCGTCGTTGGGTGGGGACAGCCTTTAGAGTTGCGATTCGTCATTCTGGTCGATGATGAAGTGGCGGCCAGTGACTGGGAACAAGAGCTGTATCGCATGGGCGTGCCACCGCACATGTCGGTGCATTTTCATTCGGTGGTCGACGCGGCGAATGCGTTGCCTGCGTATCAGGACGATCCGCGACCGGGAATTGTGCTGACGGCGGATATTGACACGATGATACAGTTGGTCGAGCTGTCGCGCGGCACCATTCACGCGGTCAACGTGGGAGGGGTACATCACTCACCAGGACGCGTACCGAAACTTCGTTACGTGTTTTTGACGCAGAAGGAAGAAGACGGCTTGCGGGCGATTGCCCGACTCGGAGCGGCGGTGAGCGCGCAAGACGTGCCGGGCGCTCGTCCGATTCCTTTGGAGGAGTTGCTGCACGCCTCCGGCGATACGTGATGGAAGGTCTCTTCACCATAGAGTTGCTGCCGCTCGCGTTGTTGGCCGGCGTGACGGGGCTCGACGTCGTCAGCTTTCCGCAAGCGATGATATCGCGGCCGATTGTCGGCGCGACGCTCGCCGGTGCACTTGTCGGCGCGCCCGTCGCTGGCCTGGCGTGCGGGGCAGCGTTGGAGTGCCTCGCGCTTGAGTCGTTGCCGGTCGGCGCCGCTCGCTATTCCGAGTGGGGGAGCGCATCAGTTGTCGCTGGTGCCATCGCCGCGCGTGGGGCCACCGCTGGGTCACTACCTCGCCCGTCGGCCTTCGTGCTGGCCGTGATCGTCGGCATCGCTACCGCATGGATTGGAGGATGGACCATGGTCTGGTTGCGACGGTTAATTGCCTCGTTTGCCCGTCCACGACTTGACCAGATCGCCGCAGGTAACCGACGCACCGTCATCGGCCTACAAGTGTTTGGCATGAGCGTCGATCTCATGCGGGCGACACTGCTCAGTCTCGTCGCGTACATCCCGGCGAAGGCGGTCTCCGGCTGGACCGACGCGCACTGGAGTGTTGCCGACGGTCCGACACGTGCTGCGGTTATCACGTGCGTGGCTGCCGTCGCCGCGACTGCGGTGTGGAACGATTTTCACGCCATAAGTGGAACGCGGCGCTTGTTCCTCGCGTCACTCGCCGTCGGCACGCTGTTGGTGGCCAGCGGTGTCTGAACCAACGCACGCCGCTCTGCCGACGCCTGCGCCTGACTCGCGCGCCATCAACAACGCCACGTTGCCACCGTTTCCCCTGCCGTTACCCATGCGGACGGCGATGTTGATACGCTGTCTGGCGATCCAGGGATCCTGGAACTACGAGCAGATGATAGGCAATGGCATCGGATTTTGCGTCGAGCCAGCACTTCGTCGTCTGCCTGGTGGGGTGGACGGTGTCCTGTATCGCGAGGCGCTGGCGCGACAGAGTGCATACTTCAACTCCCACCCCTACCTTGCCAGCATGGCGGTTGGTGCGCTGGCGCGTGCGGAACTGGAGCAGGTGCCGCCAACCCGCATATTGCGCTTTCGCACGGCGCTCTGCGGGCCGCTGGGTGCCGTCGGCGATCGACTCGTCTGGGCGGCCTGGCTACCGGCGTGTTCGCTTGTGGCGTTGCTGCTCTTCGGTTTGGGTCTCACACCGGTCGGCGTCGTGGTCGGGTTTCTGACCCTGTATAACATTGGCCACCTTGGGTTGCGCGACTGGGCGCTGCGTGCAGGCTGGCGGGACGGACTTCGAGTCGCCGCCGCGCTCGGACATCCGGTGCTGCAGCATGGCCCGCGCTACATTGGACGAGCGGCAGCGGTTGCCGCAGGTTTGGCCCTCCCGGTCGCTGCGCATCGGGCCATCGGCGGTGGTGAGCTGCTTTCACCGGTTCCCATGGCCGTGACCGTGCTCACGCCGATCTTGGCATTGCTGCTCGTGCGGACGCACGGACGTCTCGAGGGGTGGCGCGCGGTGTTGTGTCTCTTGGTGGTTTTTGCCCTTTACTCGGTGGTGCGTTGATGGCAGAACGCTCGGTCCAAATCGTCAACAAGCATGGCCTCCACGCGCGACCGGCCGCGGAAATGGTCAAGGCCGCGTCCCGTTTTAAGAGCGACGTGACGATCTCGCGCGACGACCTGGAGGTCAACGGCAAGAGCATCATGGGCGTAATGATGCTCGCCGCTGAGTACGGTGCAACCATCACGTTGCGCGCCACCGGGCCAGACGCCGACGACGCACTGGATGCACTGTCGGTGCTGGTGGCCAACCGGTTCGGAGAGAGCTGAGTGCTGTCTGTGTTGCGCGGCCTGCCCGCCTCGCCGGGCATCGTCGTCGGTCCCGTACATCTGTTGCGCTGGGAGGTGCCAGAAGTTCGTCAGCGGCTGATTGGCGACGAAGAGATCCCGGCCGAGATCGCCACGTTGCACGCTGCGCTCGAACGAGCGCGCGACCGCTTGCGGCTGCTGCGCAGTCGCGCCGAAGTGCAGGCGGGACCGGAGGAGGCGCGCATCTTTGATGTGCAGTTATCGATCCTCGATGATGCGGAGTTGACAGCGAGTGTTGAGGCGCTCATCCGGCAAAACCTCGGAGCGGAGAAGGCGTTTGATCTGATAATGCTGGAGTGGCGGCAACACTTTGCGCGGCACACCGCACCGATGCTGCGCGAACGGGTGGGCGATCTCACCGATGTGCACATTCGCGTGCTCTCGATGTTACTGCACTTACCCGATCACGATCCGGTCGACGTGCCGCGCGGGAGTAATGCGATTCTGGTCACGCACGACCTCACGCCGTCGCTCACGCTGCAGCTTGATCGCGAGTGCATTGCCGCTATTGCCACCGACGCGGGAACGGCGACGGCACACGTCGCGATTCTTGCTCGTTCGCTGGGTCTCCCCGCGGTCGTGGGTTTGCGCACGGCCTTGCAGTATCTGAGCGGCGGCGAGACGGCGATTCTCAATGGTGCGGAAGGTACGCTCACGATTGCACCAACCGATGGTGAGATCGATGCGGCGCGTCAGTTGGTGGCCGATGAACTGGGACGCGCCGGCCAATTGCGTGAACTGGCGTTGAGCGAACCGATCACGCGCGATGGCGAACGTGTCATCGTGCGCGCGAACGTCGATGTGCCCGAGGAGTCGGAGCTGGCCGCGGAGAGCGGGGCAGACGGCGTCGGACTCATGCGCACCGAATTCCTGGTGGTCAGCCGCGCCTCAATGCCGGATGAGGACGAGCAATATCGTGCATATCGACGGGTGATGAAGGCGTTCGGATCCCGTCCGGTCGTCATCCGCACATTTGATGTTGGCGGCGACAAGTTGCCAGTGGGTGGATTTCCGTCGGAAGCCAATCCATTTCTCGGCTGGCGCGCGATTCGCATGTGTCTTGACGAAAGCGAGATGTTCAAGGTGCAGTTGCGCGCCTTAATGCGGGCGGCGATTCATGGCGACTTGCGCATCATGCTGCCGCTCATTGTCACCGTCGACGAAGTGCGCGAAACGCGTCAGTTGATGGAGCAAGCGGAACACGAGTTGGCCGCGCGTCGGGTACCTTTCCGATCTGACGTCGCCCTCGGCGTGATGGTCGAGACGCCGGCAGCGGCCATCGCCTGCGATACGCTGGTGCGGGACGTCGATTTCTTCAGCATCGGATCAAACGACTTGGTGCAGTACACACTGGCGGTGGATCGCGGTAACGCCAACCTCGCACCACGCTTCACCCCGTTCCATCCGGCGGTGCTGCGCCTCATTCGCCAGGTGCAGACCACGGGTGCTGCGCACGGCATCGATGTTGCGGTGTGCGGGGAGATGGCTTCGCAGCCGCTTGCCGTTTTTGCGCTCATCGGGCTGGGAATTCGCCAGCTCAGCGTTGCGCCTCGTGCCGTTTCTGAGGTGAAGCGCGTCATACGGGGGATTCGGCTCAGTGCGGCAGTTGACGCCGCGCAGGCTGCCTTGTCTGCGGGCACGGCCCGCGAAGTCGAGACGTTGCTCCGGCGCAGACTGCGGAGCGAGCTGGATCTGCATGACCCAACGGGAAGCGGGTTGCCCGCTCTCTTCTAGCGCACTAGTGTAGCAGGTTGCTAGTTGCGGCACTTCTTATCCTTAGCGTCAGAGAACAGCGTGGCCGATCGGCATCTCTTTACTTCAGAATCTGTTACCGAAGGACACCCAGACAAGATCGCGGATCAGGTGTCCGACGCGATCCTCGACGCCATTCTGACCCAGGACGCCGCTGCTCGCGTGGCCTGCGAAACGCTCGTGACTACGGGCCTTGTCGTCATTGCCGGTGAGATTACGACAACGGCCTACGTGCCCTTGCCGGATATTGTGCGAGCGACCGTTGAAGGCATCGGGTACACCGATGCAACCTTTGGCTTTGACAATAAGACCTGCGCCGTGATGAGTACGATCGACGCCCAGTCGCGTGACATCGCGCAAGGCGTTGATACGGGCGGCGCGGGCGATCAGGGGATGATGTTCGGCTACGCGACCGACGAGACGCCGGAGTTGATGCCACTGCCCATCCAACTGGCGCACGCGTTGACGCACCAACTCGCGAAGCTTCGCAAGAACGGCACCCTGCCGTGGCTTCGCCCGGACGGCAAAGCACAGGTGTCGGTGGTGTATGAAGACGACCGCCCAGTGGCCGTCGACACGGTCGTGATCTCCACGCAGCACGACGAGAAGGTGGACAACACCACGTTGCGTCACGCCATCCTCCACGACGTGATTCTGGCGACGATCCCCGAGCAGTTTCGCTCGTCGTCGCTCAAGACGCACATCAACCCGACGGGTCGCTTTGTCATCGGCGGACCGCAGGGCGATGCCGGCCTCACCGGACGGAAGATCATTGTCGATACGTACGGCGGCATGGGGAGACACGGTGGTGGAGCCTTTAGTGGCAAGGATCCATCCAAGGTGGATCGCTCGGCATGTTACGCGGCACGCTGGGTCGCCAAGAACATCGTCGCGGCAGGGCTCGCCAAACGCTGTGAAGTACAGGTGGCCTATGCCATTGGTGTCGCGCAACCCGTATCGGTGTATGTGCAGACCTTTGGCACGGGAACCGCGCCGGATCGCCAGATTGAGGCGGCGGTCAACGCGGTGTTCGATCTGACACCGCGCGCGATCACGACGGCGCTCGAACTACGCAAGCCCATCTACCAGGCCACCGCGGCATATGGACATTTTGGTCGGACTCCGTACAGCGTGGAAAACGGCGGCGCGTCGCGCACGTACTTCACGTGGGAGCGCACCGACCGCATGGACGCGTTGCAGAAGGCCATGCGCTAAACACGTGGCGCGCGCGATGACGTACGTCGCGCGCGCCGCTGTTTGCCCAAGGAGCGGCCGATGATTGAAGTCACGGTGGCTCGGCTGGGGATCGACAGCAGCAC
>JAYSVL010000007.1:0-8747 GCA_043718595.1 Gemmatimonadaceae bacterium | reverse complement strand
CGGCGCACCAGCGACTCGGCCAGGGTGATGCGTGTTACCGCGCCGCCTCGCAGCGCATCGTGGACCAGCAGTTCGACCTTTGGTCGAGAGCCGTCTTCGTGCGGGAGGAAGACGGCGGGGTCGATCGTGGCCACGAACGCATTGGTCACGCCTTTGCCACCATCCGAATGCGCCTGCGTGTTGACCACGGCGGGTACCTTCGCGGCCGCACTGACCGACACAGCAACGCCATCGCGGGTAATTTCCACCGATTCGACGTCGCCCTTCTTGATGTCGAAGACTTTGTTTGGCGCGTACGACGGCCACGGCGTCTTCTCTGACGTGACTTCGATGACGTAGACGGCACGACGCGATGCGACCAGCGACTTCCACGAACTCCATGCCTCAATCGGATCGACAAGGTCGAATGGACCGCCGGTCGCGCCCGCATTCGCCTCCTTCCACGCCTGCGCCTGTTCTGATCGCCAGACAAAAATCGGCGTCGACATGATCACCACGCGAAAGTCACCGCTCTTGGCCATACGCGCTTTGGCATCGACACCACGCGAAATCATCGCTCGCGCCGCAGCCTCGGGGTAGCGTAGCCGGACACTGCTCGCGCGCGCGGCGCTATCGGCTTCATGCTTTGCCTTCGCGGCTGCCGCACGACGTTCCGTTTCGCGTTGCTCTTCCTTCGCACTGTCAGCGGCGGCCCGTTGCGACGTGCCCCGGCTGTTCACGCGACCCTGCGTGGTGGTCGCCGCACCCGTCGTACCGACACCGGTCGTCGCACCCGAAGCGCCGCTGGCGGCAGTGACACCAGCAGAGGCGCCGCTGTTCGTTGGCGGGACTTTCGCCGTCGCCGGATCTTGCGTTGGGGCAGCGCCTGCCGACGCAACTACAGGTGCGGGCGCGCCGATTGCGGCGCCGCTAACGACCGTCGGCGTCGTCGTGTCGCCAACAGCGACCACGGCGGCAGGTGTCGTCGGGCTGGCGTTTGTTTTGCCGCCGTCGAGTAGAAACCATGCGAGTGCCGCAGCGGCGACGCCGGCACCCGCGAACAACGGCCAGCGTGCTGGCGCGCTCGGTGGCGCCACTGGTGGCAGGCCATCGCTTGAGACGCCGGCGGGCGAGGTGTCGATCACCACCGTGCCGCCGAGTGGCGCGACCGGCGTCGGCTTGACCGGAGCGAGACCCGATGCGGACGATGACGCAGCAACAGCGTCATGCGACCCGCTGCGCAAATTGCGCGCCGTAACATTGGCCACGCGCACATCGAGCGCGCGTCGATACAGCTCCGCTGTCTGCGTCGATGTCATACCGGCCACAGCCGCCGCAAGCGCATCGGCAAACTCGGACACCGATCCAAAGCGCGACGATGGCTCCGGTGAGAGCGCGCGATCAAACACGTCCTGCATCGCTTCCGGCCACTCGATGTCGCCACGCGCGTCGCGCAGCGTGCGCGGACGACTGGTGAGGCGCAGAATCAGCGACTCCTTCGACGATTCGGCCTTGAACGCTTCCTTCCCCGTCATCGCCGTGAACGCGACGAGCGCGAGTGCGTACTGATCGCTCCGCGCGTCGAGCATCTCGCCCGACAACTGTTCTGGCGACATGTACTGCGGTGTGCCGATCGCCAGCCCCGTGCGCGTCACCTTTTGGTCGCCGCCGTCCATCGTGCGGGCAATGCCAAAGTCGACGAGCTTGACCAGGTGTGTGCCGTCTGGCCGGAGCCCGAGCATGATGTTGTCGGGCTTCACGTCGCGGTGCAGCATGTTCAGATCGTGCGCCGCCTGCAGCGCGTCGGCCGCCTGCCCCAGAATGTCGACGGCGATGTCCGGATGGAGCGCCGTCTCCCGTTCCAGTTTGGCTGACAGCGCCTCGCCGTCGACAAACTCCATCGCGAGGTAAATCACACCCTCGGCTGTCGTCCCAAAGTCGAAGATGGCGGCGATATTCGGGTGCGAGAGCTGACTGGCGTTCTCCGCCTCGCGGCTGAAGCGTTGGACGGCGTCGCGATCGTCCACCAGTGAAGGTCGCATGATCTTGATCGCACTTTTGCGCTTCATGCGAATGTGTTCGGCCAGATACACCTGGCCCATGCCCCCCTCTCCGATGCGCGAGACGATGCGATAACGGTCGGCAACGAGGGTTCCAACCAAACTTTCCGGCTCGCGGGCGCGGGCGAGCTGAGCACCGTCGTTCGGACAGAACGCCAGCCCCTCGTCATATGATTCGCCGCAACGCGGACAGGTGTTCGTGCGAGCCACGCGGAGTCGTGAGCGAGTAGAAACGGGTAATTGTTCGCCAAGTCGACCATAGCGGCGCGACCGACGGCGTCGGAGCCAAGTATCGGCTACACCTACGAAAACGCCGTGCACTGGATTCGGCCAGACGCAAACGGCTCTTCAGTTACGCGAGCGGGCAGGATAGCGCTCGCCTGTGATGGGCGATGGGCCGGCGTGGACGCGCGCTGCTCGCGCCGCCAGCTTACCCGCGGTAGGCCCACTCATTCCGGAGGAATTTATGAAACAGGCACTTGCGCGACTGGTCCCCACGGCACTTGCTGTCGTTCTCGTTGCCTCAGCAAGAGTCGGCGCACAGCGACCCGCGCCCGACATCGGCCTCGCCGCCATCCGCATCCAGTGGGAGCAAGCCGTCGGCAATATCGCCAAGGCGGCGGACGAGTTGAGCGAAGCGGATTATGCGTATCGCCCCGTATCGACGGTGCGCACGTTCGGCGAACTCATCGGACATATCGCCGGCTCGCAGAACTTGATGTGTGCGGCCGCACTCGGCGACAAACAGCCCGCCGAAGACGCGATCGAAAAGTCGGCCAAGACCAAAGCGGCCCTGGTTGCGGCGCTCAACGCGTCGACCGCGTACTGCGCCAAAGCGCACCAGATCCCAGCGTCACGCGCCGGTGATGCGGTGGAAATGTTCGGCGAAAAGTCGACCAAGATCGGTGCGCTGGCCCTGAATGCGGTGCACGATGGTGAGCACTACGGCAACATCGTCACCTACATGCGCATGAAAGGATTGGTGCCGCCGTCCAGTAAGCGCTGAGTCCCGCGTCGGGAGACAGCACCAAAGAAAGCAACAAACAAACAAACAAACAAACAAACAAACAAACAAACAAACAAACAAACAAACAAACTGCAGGGGGCTGCGCCCCGATACGAACGGATTAACGGATTCAAACGGATACCACAAAAAACTTTTTTTGTTGTCTTCTTTTGTTACATCCGTTCCTATCCGTAAAATCCGTCTGTTATCGGGGCGCAGCCCCCATGCAGTTGCAGTTGCTTGACGTTGAAGTTGTGGTAGCGGTTCCTATCCCTGTTCCCGTTCCGCGTCATCGCTTCGCGGTTCTTCCTTGCAGCACGTCTCCCTAGTCCATCGCATGCCGCGCGATCCTCGTTTCGACATTCTGTTTGAACCAGTGCGCATCGGGCCGGTGACGGCGCGTAATCGGTTTGTGCAGGTGCCGCACTGCAATGGGATGGGGCATCAGATGCCGGCGGCGCACGCCGCCATGCGCGAGGCGAAGGCCGAAGGGGGATGGGCCATCGTCTCGACGGAGGAGTGCGAGATCCATCCGAGTGGCGATGTGACGCCATATGTCGAGGCCCGCCTCTGGGATGACGCGGACATTCCCGCGCTGGCGATGATGTGCGAACGCGTGCACGCGCACGGCGCGCTGGCGGCGGTTGAGCTGACGCACAACGGACCGACGTCGTCCAACCTCTATTCGCGGGAAGTCGCCATTGCGCCATCACATCAGCCACTAAAATACGGATATCCTGCGCAAGCGCGCGCGATGACCAAGCAGGACATTCGTGACTATCGCCGCTGGCACCGCGCGGCGGCGATTCGCGGTCGCACCGCGGGGTTTGACCTCGTGTATGTCTATGCCGGCCACGACCTCAGTTTGGCAATGCATTTTCTGCAACGGCGACGCAACCAGCGCACGGACGAATACGGTGGTTCACTGGAAAATCGTGTGCGCTTGTTTCGTGAGTTGATCGACGACACGAAGGACGCCGTCGGTGATACATGCGCGGTGGTCGTGCGATTCGCGGTGGAGGAACTCATCGGCGACGATGGTGTGACCGTCAGCGAAGCGAAGGAAGTGGTGCACATGTTGGCCGAGTTGCCGGATTTGTGGGACGTGAACGTGGCGGCCTGGCACAATGACTCGGTGTCGTCACGGTTTGCCAAGGAGGGCGCGCAAGAACCACTCACGCGTTGGGTGAAGCAGTACACAACCAAACCCGTGGTTGGTGTCGGACGTTTCACCAATCCCGACACGATGGTTGACCAGTTGCGGCGCGGTGTGCTCGACATGATTGGTGCGGCGCGGCCGAGTATTGCCGATCCGTTCTTGCCGATGAAGATTGCGCAGGGGCGTATTGACGACATTCGGGAATGTATTGGCTGCAACATCTGTGTCACTGGTGACATGACCAGCACGCCGATCCGCTGCACGCAAAACCCATCGATGGGTGAAGAGTGGCGGAAAGGGTGGCATCCGGAGCGCATCGCGCCGAAGCGTTCGGCGGCGCGCATTCTCGTTGTTGGCGCCGGGCCAGCGGGGCTGGAGGCAGCGCGCGCGCTTGGGCAGCGTGGGTACGATGTGCACCTGTCGGAAGCGGAGCGCGAGTTGGGCGGTCGCGTGCGACGCGAAGCGCAACTGCCCGGCTTGGCCGAATGGATGCGTGTGCGTGATTGGCGCGTGGGGCAGATCGCCAAGTTGCCAAACGTTACCGTCTATCCCCAATCCGCAATCACCGCGCAGGACGTGCTGGACTTTGGTGCGTCGCACGTGGTACTGGCGACCGGGTCGCACTGGAGACGCGATGGATACGGACGAACAAATCGCGCGATCGAGGGATTTGGTTCGCACATTCTCACGCCGGACGATGTGATGTCAGGGCGCGTGCCGCGTGGCCATGTGGTGATCTACGATGACGACGGATTCTACATGGGCAGCGTCCTCGCCGAAGCGATCGTGGCGGCTAGGGGCACGGTGACGATCGTGACGCCGGAACACAGCGTCGCCGCGTACAGCAATAACACCCTCGAGTTCCGTCACATTCAGCAACGGCTGTACGCCCTTGGTGTTCAGCAGGCGACATCGCACATCATTGTGCAGGCGAGCGCAGGGATGGTACGTGTTCAGCACGTGTGGTCGCACGAACAGCGCGACATTACGTGTGACGCGGTGCTCAGCGTGACCTCACGCCTACCGAACGATGTGTTGTACGATGACTTGCACGCGCGCGTGAGCGAATGGGCGGCTGCGGGCATCGAGCACGTGCAGTGCGTGGGCGACGCACTGGCCCCCGGGCTCATCGCGCATGCGGTGTACGAAGGCCATCGCTACGCGCAAACGTTCGACGCACCGCAAGCCGGGGAGGTGCCGTTCCGGCGGCACTTGCCGGTTGCCACCACGGCTCTAGCACATTGAGCGCCGTTCCTGGATGTTGCTGCGTTTGGACGATGCTGTCATCTTGAGGAGATGAATCCGCATTCATCCAGCCGATAGTGGAGATTTTCAAGGAATTCTCCATCGAAGCAGCACATCGCTTGCCCAATGTGCCAGTGGGTCACAAATGCGCGCGACTGCACGGCCACTCGTTTCGTATCGGAGTGTATGTCGCCGGACCCGTTGGTGATGACACGGGATGGGTGCTCGATTTTGCGGACATCAAAGCCGCGTTTGCGCCGATCGATGCAGCACTCGACCACCACTATCTCAACGACGTCCGCGGCCTCGAGAACCCGACGAGTGAAAACCTCGCCCGCTGGATCTGGGAAAAGCTCGCGCCGCGACTCAGCGGTCTTTCACGCATCGTGGTCCGTGAAACGTGCACCTCCGGCTGCGAGTACCGTGGACCCGCCGCGCATTTGTAGTTGGCCGCGAATCACCACCACCACCGCCGCGAATTTCGATCACAATTACGGCGAATACAGCAACTGCTGGCCGCGAATTACGCGAAAACGCGCGAATTGAACAACGAAAACTTCATTTGTAAGCGCGCGACAGACGCGGTTGCAGTTCCCAAAAGAAAACTGACAAAATCTTGTCGGCGCGCAGCAATGCTCAACACCTTCACCATTCCAGATTCGCGAGTTTTCGCGCAATTCGCGGCCAGCAGTTTGCCGTTTTTCGCGGCACCGTACGTTATCGACCGGGCGTAATCCGCCAGATCTCTCCCGCATCCGTCGCCACGTACAAACTACCGTCCGGGCCCTGGGTCAGCGCTCGATACCGTGTACTGGGAAGCGGCGCCGTCGTTACGCTATTCGCGGCACCAGCAGTATCGAGATCGAGGATTTCGAGACGTCCTCCACCCATGACGCCGACGGCCAGTCGTCCATCCCAACTTTGCCACTGCGCGCCGACGAGAAAGGTGCACGGACCGGTGCCCTGCGATGCGCCGTTGTTCGTCCAGCTGGCGCGCATCGCATTCGGAAAGCGCGTGACGTCCGTCATCGGCATGGAGGTGGTGTTACCGGCATACCCGCAGTAGTTGTCGGGGCAGTTGAGCGACGAACGGTTCTGCGGATCCCATCCACCATTGCCGCCTGCGACGAGCGCCGTCACCTCATCACTATGATTAGGACCGTGTTCCGAAATGAATGGCTGACCGGTGCGCGGCCGAAATGCAATGCCTTGCACGTTGCGATGACCGTACGTGTAAATGCGCGCGTCGAAACCCGTCGGTGCGCTGTTGCCCGGTGCAGCAGCGCCGTCGCGCGTGACGCGCAACACTTTGCCGCCGAGACGCGTCGGGCTTTGCGGCAGCGTTGGGTTGTGGTTGTCGCCGGTGGTGATGTAGAGAAAGCCGTCGGGTCCAAAGCGAATGCGACCGCCGCTGTGTGAGCCAGCACCACCAACCGCGTTGCCCACGTCTTTGTACGCAATGTCGGTCACGATGTCGGTTCTCGCGCTCGCACTCTGATACGTTGCATCGAGTATCAGCCGGACCACGCGGTTTGTTCTCGGGTTGGTCGTCAGCCGTGACGTCATAAAGATGTACACGCTGCGATTGGTGGCAAACGCGGGATCAAGCGCCACACCGTGCACACCACTCTGGCCCTCGCACACCAGATCTGCAGCGACCAGCGCGGATCCGCTCGTGCCAAACAGCCGAGTGACCGTGCCGTCGGTGCGGCGTACAGAGAGTCCGCGGCAGCGCTCGGTGAAGAACATCGTGCCGTGGGTATCGAAGGCGATGTCCCATGGACTGCTCAACCCGTTCAACCACACGGCGCGCGTCAACGTTGGCGGCTCCGTGCTCGCTGGTGTGGGCGTAGGCGTCGGGGCGGGAGTAATCGTGTCGACCCTGGCGTCGGCACCGCAGGCCGCAAGTACCAACACGGCGACCGCGAGAGTCTGTGAGAATGCGCGCATCCTGCATCATACCACAATCCGACCGCCCTGCCGTAGTCATCCTGGTGACGGGCATCACTTCAGCGGCGATTTCCTGTAGCAGCAACAGCAACAGCCTTTGACGCGGAGGACTGGCAGAGGTCCGCGAAGAGCGCAGAGGAGTCCGTCGCGGTCCAACGCACTGCAACTACGAATAGCGCTCTACTCAATAAGGGAAATAGAACAACGTTCTTGGTCGCTTAAGGTGCCAACCACAAAAGAAACATGAACGATGTCATCACTTCTTGGTCTGTCCTCTGCGAACTCCGCGGGCCTCCGCCCATCCTCGGCGTCAAATGCTGTTCTCGATTCCGCCGAATGAGCCAGCGCAAGCTACGCGCGCCCCGCTAACGCCAGGCACCCGCCGACGGTAATTTCAACGATACATCTCCCACTGGTCGAGGCGTCACGTGATTCTGTCCAAGTCGCTACTCACACTCGTCGTCGGTGGCGGTCTGACCGCCGCCATCGCCGTCACACCATCCGCGCCCAGCACGTCCACACGAGTCGAGTCCGGCGCGTTCACGGCGTTCGGACGCGCGGTCGCGATCGCTGGCGACTTCGCGTTTGTCGGTGAACCGAACGTTGGCGGCGGCGGTCGCGGTGGTGGGCGGGGCGGCGCACCGCCGGCCGCCGGTGTCGTCCACATCTATCGATACACCACCGGATCGTGGAAACCTGCCGGTGAATTATCGTCGTCCAATGCGGTTGGCGGCGACGGGTTCGGTTCGGCCATGGCCGCTGAAGGTGCGACGTTGCTTGTGGGCCAGGTGAGCCCGGCGCCTGTCGCAGCGTTTGCTGGGGGGCGCGGACAAGGCGGTCCCGGAGGTGGGCGCGGTGGTCCACCAGCCGCTTTGCCAGTGCCGCCGGACACTGCGGTTGGTTCGGTGCAGCTGTTCAAGCGCGGCGCGGACATGAAGTGGACCGCGAACGGACGCCTGACCGCCTCGCGGAGCGGCGGGGCGCAATTCGGGTCGGCCATCGCCCTCGCCGGCGACTTGGCGCTGGTTGGTGCGCCAGGCGAGCCCGCTGGCGGAGCCGTGCACGTGTTTCAGCGTAGTGCTGACGGAAGCTGGGGCTTGGCGACAACGCTGCCGGCGCAAGGGCTTGCTGCCGGTGATCGATTCGGAGCGGCGATCGCGTTTGATGGCGCGCGCGTTGCCGTGGGCGCTCCCAATCGCAAAGGGAAAGGTGCCGCGTTCCTATTCAGGCGCGAACCAAACGGTGTGTGGACGCAGGAAACTGAGCAGGTCGCGCCACAAAATCTTCCCGATCGCGCACTGTTTGGCGGTGCTGTCGCGGTCAAAGGTGATCGTGTGATTGTCGGTGC
>JAYSVL010000600.1:0-3108 GCA_043718595.1 Gemmatimonadaceae bacterium | reverse complement strand
AAACGCGTCCGCCAATTGTGCGACGCTTGGGGCTTCCCTTGCCGCGTGCACGGCGCTGCGCTCGCGCTTGCGATCGGTCGCTGGGTCGGCGCCATCGAGGTGATCGGCACGCAGGGTCGTCGCGCGTCGTCGCGCGTCATCGACGGTGAGCGTGGGAGTGTCACCAATGGTCACGCGTCGTGACACGCCTCCCCTTCCGCCCTTCTGGTACTTCAGCACGAACGACTTTCTGCCGCTGGGCCACACTCGCAGCCCGAAGCCCTTCAGCTCCGAATCCCAGACGAAGAAGTCCGTGTCGCGTGTCGCGGTGGCATCAACGATACGCTTCGTGAGCTTTGGCATGCATGGGTTCCGGTTGAATGCGGGCGTTCCTGCGGCGTTCCTTTTTGGCGTCACTGGAAGGAACGCCATAGGAACGACCTAAGAGGAATCTACCACTATCAACCGCTATTTTACGAGGGCAGAGCGCCGCCCAACGACACTCGGGCCGACGTCGAGAAATCATGAAATGACGGGACTACTTTCTGACTCTGAATCAGAAGGTTCCAGGTTCGACCCCTGGAGGGGCAATGTGGAGTCCCGCAACGACTCGATTCGCGAAGTCGCTGCGGGATTCTTGCTTTCCCGGCGGTGGTACGCCGCAAACGCTGCGAAAGAGCGCTGAGCACGCGTTGGGTGATCGTGCCTCTTGCTGGCTTTTCGCCGACATATGGAGTTCGCCCCTCGGCCGAACGATTGACGCCAGCGCGGTGACGGCAGTTGGCGACAAGTCGTCTTCTTCAACAGACCCGCGGGCGACGCGGCCGCTCCCCAAGACGCCCGCGCGCGCCGACACGCCATCCTATTGACGGCGCCTTCCGTCGTTGGAGAGATTTCGCTGAACAGATCGCTGTCGCTCTTAAGTTGGATGCTGCGTGGCGCCCGGATATGCGTGGCGAATGCAGGACCGGTTGACGGAGCTCAAGCTGCCGACGAGGGCCGCGTGAGATGCACACTATGACGAGCTACTGCGCCACGTTTCGGGACGTGCGGTGACACACGGCACGGCCGAACCCGTCCCACAAGCGCTCGTTGCGTCGTACCCGTCGACATCGTCGCAGCGCGAGGTGTGGACCGCCGCTCAACTCGGCCCCGACGCAGAACTCGCTTGTCACGACGCAGTCTCGGTCACGCTGCGTGGTCCGCTCGACGAACGCCGACTGGGCGCCGCCATCCGGAGCGCTGTGGCTCGCCACGAGTCACTGCGCGCCACCTTCAGTCGCGATGGGTTGGCGATGGACGTTGCGGCGCCGGGCGCAACGCCTGTCACACGTCGTGATCTCTCGGCATGCACGCCGCTTGAGCAGCGTGCGTCGCTGGACGACATGCGACGCGATTGCCTGCGCGACCGCTACGACCTTGAAATCGGCCCGCTGGTTCGCTTCATGCTTGTTGCGCTTGAGCCCCACGTCCATGAGCTGATCGTCGCTGCGCACGCGATCGTCTGCGACCGTATGTCATTCGACGTACTCGTGCGTGACATTGCCGCGCTTTACGACGCAATGCATATGGAAACGCTCGATGTGGCCGACAGTTTTTGCGACTACGCAGCGGCGACACATCGCGCCGACGCTGATGCCACAAAGGCCGAGGATTTCTGGCGCGAACAGTTTGCCGTGCCGCCACAACCGCTCGACGTGCCAGCGGACAGGGCACGACCAGCACATCCAACCTACCGATCCGCGCGAGTAGATCGCGCACTGTCTCATGCGGTGACGCTCGGCATCACCTCGATGTCCGAGGCGGCCGGTGTCAGTGTTCACGCTACGTTGCTCGGCGCGTTCGCCACGCTGCTCGCTCGAATCACCGCGCAGGATGACGTGGTGATCGGCACTGCTATTGCTGGACAAGTGGCGTTTGGCATGCGGCGTCTTGTGGGGCAATGCGTCAGCATGCTGCCCATTCGGTCCACGCTGCCATCGGCTGCGTCGTTTGCGTCGGTGCTGCGGAACGTCGCCGACACCATGCATCAGGCTTTCGAGCATCAGCAGATTGCTTTTGGTCAGATTGCGCAGCGAATGCCCGACCTGCGACGCGCGCGCATCGTTTCCGCGATGCTCAATGTTGAGCCGACACGCGGTCCACTGCGTTTTGGTGAAATCGCGGCCTCGTGCGAGCACGTCGCGCATGAGGCGTCACTGTTTGACCTGGTCGTAAACGTTAGTATGCGCCATGAGGCGCTGCGCCTGGAATGCCAATACAACACGGAGCTGTTTGACGCCACGACGGTGCGCCGTCTGCTCGCGTGTTATGAACGCCTGCTATCGTCAGCGACGGCAGACCCAAAACAGTCGATCGGTCGGCTCTCCATTCTCTCGCCGGACGACGACGCGGCGATGCTCCGCTGCAACGACACGGCGCGGCCGATTCCGGCGAACCTGTTGGTGCACGAACTGGTCGAAGCAGAAGCGGCACGGGCACCCGACCGCGTCGCCGTGGAGCAGGGCAGCGTCATCGTGCGGTATGACGAACTCAATGCGCGCGCCAATCAGCTTGCGCATCATTTGCGCGATCTCGGCGTGCGTCGCGGTGAACTGGTCGGCCTACTGCTCGACCGCACACCGGACACGATTGTCGCATTGCTCGCCGTCCTCAAGGCCGGCGCGGGCTATGTGCCACTTGATCCGGCATTGCCAGTCGAACGGCTCGAGCGTATGGCGACCGATGCCGCGCTGGCCGCGCTCATTACGACCGAGCGCATCCGCGATGACATCAGTATTTCGTCACGAGAGCTCGTCTGCGTCGACAGCGACGCTGGCGTGATCGCGCTGTGGCCGACAAACAATCTGCCGCGCGACGAACACACAGCACGGCCCGACGATCCAGCCTATGTGATTTTTACGTCGGGGTCGACCGGTCGACCGAAAGGTGTGTTGGTGCCGCAGATCGGCTTGCTCAATCTCGCGCTAAGTCTGCGTCACACGCCAGGCATGCAGCAGGACGACGTCGTGCTCGCCATTACCACGCTGGTTTTTGATGTCGCCGCGTCGGAAGTTTTGATCCCGCTCACTGTTGGCGCGCGTATCGCGCTCGCCTCTCGCGAGACGGCGGCCGACGGCACGAAGTTAC
>JAYSVL010000599.1:0-3108 GCA_043718595.1 Gemmatimonadaceae bacterium | reverse complement strand
TGGCGGGCGCTGGCGTACTCACCGTGTTTGTTGCGACCGTCGCGATGCCACGGCGATTGCAGGGCACGTCATGGGCTATCGCGGGCTCCGGAACACTCACGGTCGCGTTGATGAGCGCCACCAACTTTGCGCTCGAATCAGATTTTCGGTGGTGGCTACTGGTTCCGGCGCTTATCTGGCTCGCAGGCCTCGTTGCCCATATCGTCGGACCTGCACGTGAACGGGGTGGATGTGATCAGTAGGCATCTTTGGGTTTTTGCAACGGCGGTAGCTGACATGTTTCCACGTCGCTATGAAAGCAACGGACTCGCAACCGCGACGATTGAACGCGTGTTCGCGCATCTTGATGATCACGAGCGCTTGTCCGGGCACATGACTCAGCCTTCGTGGAAGATGGGAGGCGGACACATGGCAATCAACGTTGATGCCGACGATTTCGGAGCGTCGGTTCCCGGTTGCGCCTGTCGGTCGTGTATTCGGGATCATGCTGAACGTCGACGAGGTGATCGTCGATCACGAACCCCCGTACAGGAAGACTTGTGAGACGATTGGCGAGCCGCGCCTGCTGGTGATCGGCGGCTACCGAATGACATTTGAGTTGGCGTCACGCGGACCGAATACCGCGATTCGCGTCAGCATTGGTCCGTCCCAGGTTCGTCCCGTTCCAGAACCGCTTTGCGCCGTTCATACTCGTCAGTCGTCATCTGCCCTGCCGCATACCGGCGACGCAGGATGTCGAGCGCCCGTTCTCCTTTCTTCAGGAGGCTCCGTGGAACGGGAGCAACTGTCGTAAATGCGGTGGCCAGGAACGCGATCCACAGAAGCCACCAGATAAATGCATGCCGAAAAACAACCCGCCAGTGTCGTGTAGCATGATGTCGCCTTGTTGATGTGTCGAGAAGCAACGTGCGCACCTGCATTAGGCATGAGTACTGTCCGCACTATTTGCTGTCCGCACGATGAGCACCGAGCACTTGGCATGCAGTGCCACAGCTTGTGAGACCGATCCGAGCAAGAGCCGGTCAACAGCACCGTAGCCATGTGAACCAACCACAATCAGATCTGCGCCCCATGACTCCGCGGTATCAAGAATTACACGTTTCGGCGACCCTGACAGTACGCTCGTCGTGATTGTAAATCGCGCAGTCTCGCCGCTCAAGCGCAGTCTGGCCGCCGCATGCTCGATGGTTGATTCCGCCAAAATGCTGGCTTCGCGTTCCATCACGTCATAGGCGGTAGTGTCAATGACGCCCATTCCATACGCCATCGGCACAATGTGTTCGACGACGCACACGACATGGATCTCGCTGTCGTCGGCAAAGTGCTGACGCGCGATGGCGTCAATTGCCCGATCACTGTGCGCTGATGCATCGGTTGCCAGGAGAATCTTCATGCCCCCTCTTGTGTGAAGCCGTCTAGGGCGTCCGTTTGCGCTCGAGATGCTGACTGCGAACGGTACCGCAGCACCTGCCGCTGCTGTCGACGACGGGTAAGCTTGTCGCGGACTGGCCGTGCAACATGTGGCGCGCGTCATCTATCGAGTCGTCATCGTGACAGCACGCTGACGCGGGCCGCATGACATCGTCGACCCGTACGTCCGAGGCGCGCAGGTCTTCAGCGGCCACTTGGCAGCACACATCACGCTCAGTAAGCACA
This sequence comes from Gemmatimonadaceae bacterium, assembly GCA_043718595.1. Classification (GTDB taxonomy): domain Bacteria; phylum Gemmatimonadota; class Gemmatimonadetes; order Gemmatimonadales; family Gemmatimonadaceae; genus Gemmatimonas. The sequence continues at coordinate 1,452 of JAYSVL010000599.1, read as the reverse complement.
CCGACCAGTTTGTGGTGTTCTGCGTCCTCAATCACGGGAACGCAGCCGCATCCCGACTCGCGCATGGTGCGCGCCGCATGCATCACCGTATCGCGCGGTGTGCAGCACGACGACGCGTTGAGTGGTTCCATCACGTCACGGCAACAGTCCACTGTCGCAACCTCCTACAAAGGTGAAATCATCAACGCGTCAACCGCAGGCACAGCGCTGCGAACGATTGTCGGATGCGCGTCACTTCATCGGATAGGGTTTGGCAGCCGCGGACTTCGTCTTGCCGGACATGGCCGACATGGCCGCACAGTGCTTGACCATCTCTGCGGCGTGTGTCGACACGCTCATGGGAGACGGGACGCTGGCGTTCACCTCGGTTTCCAGCGCCGTCAGATGTTCGTTGAGTGACGTCATGTGCGTCTCCATCTGCTGCATCATCGCAGCCATGGACTTCGTGCCGGCGCCCGCCATCGCCTTCATGTCTGTACCCATCGTCGACTTCATGCCGTCGCCCATCATCGACGCGTGCGCCTTATGATGTTGCTGCATTTGGTCGAAACTGCGGCGCATTTCGACGACCGCCGGACGTGCCAGATCAACGTCGACCGTCTTGGAACGACTGGCCTGCCGTTGCACAAGGCGGGCGAACGCCGAGAGGTTCTCGCCGTACGCCATTGCAAGGGCTTGGTGCGGTCCCATCATCATGTCTTTCGTGCCATGCATCGCGCTCATGTCGTGTGTCTTCATCGGCGGGGTCGTTGACTGCGCTACACCCAGGGTCGGCACGCCGCCGAGCAGCAAGGCCAGAGATGCCGCTGACGATATCCGTATTCGCTTTCCGCTTGTCATCGGGGTTACCTGAAACGAGGAGTGTTGTCGCAATCGCCGCTGATCGTCATGGCACCGCCTGAGCGTGAGTGTAAGCGTCCGGAATTGCCATGTCACCGTTGGTCAGCGTGAATTGCCCATGCGACTGAATGACGCGGCCGACGCGCACCCGCACAATCGCTCATAGGAGTGAGTTCCTGGTCACGAACGGATGAGAATGCTTCCGGCTGACTTACTTTACATAGTGTAAAACAGCGTCGTCGAGACGCCGCCTTCCTCTTCCGCGTCGATTCCCACCATTGGGCTGCGCGCTCACTTGCGCGCGCGCGCCGTTTTCGGTCTCCTCCAACACCTTCGCCATCAACGGACAGTTTCTCCGACTTACTAAGTCGTAGGGCTGGCAAGGGATCCAGCGAGCAGCATTGACCCGGCGCGCGCACTTGTGATCGCACTTTACAGGTTGTAGAATCGCAACAGGTTTCGCACATCCACACCGACCCGGAGCTCTCATGCGGTCTGCCCCATTTGCGTTATTGCTGCTCTGCGCTGCCGCACCGACTGCAGCTGTTCGCGCGCAGGCATCACGTGCTGATAGTGCGGGCGCGGTGGCCGCAGTAGCCCAGTTCCACGCAG
>JAYSVL010000598.1:0-9473 GCA_043718595.1 Gemmatimonadaceae bacterium | reverse complement strand
AATGACCGCGTACGCGCGGTGGTGCTCGACGTGCGGCCGCGCGACGAGTGGGATGGGGCACGTCGGTACTACGAACCGCGGACGGGGCACATTCCGGGAGCGATGCGTGTCGACTGGCGGGACTTTATGGACAGCGCTGGTCGTGTGCGCGTGCGCGAAGAACTCCTGCTGTGGCTTGCCGCGCGAGGTGTCCGTGCGGATCGGCCGGTGATTGTCTATTGCACCGGTGGAGTGCGATCGGCGATGGCGTTCTGGATGTTGCGCTCACTCGGGTTTGCTGACGTGCGCAACTTTGACGGATCGTGGTACGAATGGGCGTTTGACAAGACGAAACCGATCGCGGTTGGTGGGCCCGACGTGCCGTAGAAGTCACCCGGAATCACGGGTTCCACTCACGCGGTTGTCTGCCCGCCCGCCTCGACACGTTCGATTTTCAAGCGTGGGGGTTCTCGCTACTTCGCCCGATAGCCAGCGGTGACTTCGTTCTTGTGCGCCGCAAATGCGGCGAGGACTTCTCCCTTCTCACGCGCAGGCACTTTGGCGAAGTCCAGACTGCGCCCCAGTTCGGCCGCCACCTCGTCGAATTCCGCTGGCGAAATCTTGAGATTGCGATGCGCCTCCTCCAGACCCAAGTGCTTCTTGCCAGGCTTTGTCGGCGAGAATTTGAACGGCCCGCCGGTGATCTCCGCCACCCACAAGGTTCGCTCGAACTTGAGGCCGGGCAATCTGCCGAGGTTCTTGGTGTGCCATTCTCGGAGCGCTGGATTCTGCGAAGACTTTCCGACAATCGGGTTCTGCACGACCGCGTCGCTAAAGTGATCGATGACCGCAGCGATAGCGAAGATGCCGCCGAGCCGATCATACAACGTCTTCTCCGTCTTCGGCGCTGCTTGCGCCTGAAGTGTTAATGCCCCTATGACGAACGGCAGAATCGCGACGAACTTCTTCATGCGAACTCCTGAGAGACGAATCTCTTCGTTGGAGGGCGGGACGTGATCGACGTCGAGTGTCCCGACAAGTCTCAGTAATTCATGTAATCAAAGCCATCGTCCGAAGGACTGATATTCGACTACTCCTGTTCCGGTAAGTCTGAGAGCCCGACTGCGGATCGAGACCGTGGACGCCGTGGCGCTCCTATGGCCGCGACGTACCGACGTACAAAACATCAGCCTTGCGAGCGATAGCCGTCCAAGGACTGATCGCTGAACCTTTCAGAGACAAGACAAGTCGACGATAGCGCAGACCTCAACCAAACGTCCGCGGGGACAACAGTGAAACTCACCGACTATTTACTTGCCGAGTTGGATCGCGAAGCCAATCGATCGCGCGCAGTGCTACAGGCGGTTCCGGCGGGACAGTACGAATGGAAACCCCACGACAAATCGATGAAGTTCGGCTACCTGGCGGATATGGTAGCAACTATCCCAAATTGGATTGCGTCGCAAGTGACGACGGACGACATGGACATCGCGCCGAAGGGCGGTGCCAAAATGCAAGACAAGCCCAAGGCAACAAGCGCTGCACTTGTCCAAGGGCTCGACGAATCAGTGGCCGCGGCAAAGACCGCGCTCGAGCAGACGACCGACGCCCATCTCAACACCGCGTGGCAGCTCAAGCGCGGTGGTGACGTCGTGGCAGAAGGGCCGCGGCATGAGATGATCCAGGACGCCTTCAATCATTGGGCGCACCATCGCGGACAGCTGACGGTCTACCTGCGCCTTGTTGGCGCCAAGGTTCCAGCGACCTACGGACCATCGGCAGACGACCAGACCTTTCGATAGGGAATCAACGGCACAGTGCCGCCACGTTTGGGCAGCACTCACAAGGAGCGCATTTACGACCATGGCAACCTATGTGGAGTTGAACGGAGTGCGAACGTGGTTTGACGAAACGGGCACGGGCGAGCCTCTTGTGCTTTTGCATCCCGGCCTCGTGGACTCCAGGGCTTTCGGACCAAACCTACAGGCCTTCGCCGGGAGGTTCCGTACGTTCACGCCGGAGCGCCGAGGTCACGGACGCACGCCCGACGTCGGGCCAATCAGCTTCGAACTCATGGCCGAAGACACGATCCGCTTCCTTGAGCGCGTCGTTGGCAGCCCGGTGCGATTGCTCGGTAGCAGCGATGGTGCCGTCGTCGCGCTCCTCGTCGCCTTGCACCGGCCCGATCTCGTCTCTCGTTTGGTGTTCGTCGGCGGTGTCTTTCATCACGAGGGCTGGCTGCCGGGAGTCATTGACCCGAACAACAAGCCACCGGAGTTCCTGGCAGCAAGCTATGGCGAAGTATCACCGGATGGCGGCACCCATTTCCAAGTGGTTGCCGAGAAACTCGCTCGCATGCACTTGGTCGAACCGGCCTTGACCGTCGCAGCGCTTTCTAAAGTCACATCCAGAACACTGGTGATGCTTGGCGATGATGACGAGGTCGCGCTGGAACACGCCCTCGCCCTCTACCGGACACTGCCAAACTCCGAGCTGGCGGTGATCCCCGGCACTTCACACGGTCTGCTGGTTGAGAAGCCGGAACTCTGCAACGGCATCATTCTCGACTTCCTATGCAAAGAGCCGGTACAGACCCTTGCGCCGATCCGGCGCGCGAGCGCCAGCCTCGATACGCAAGAGACAAACGACGAGCCCCGCAATGATCATCGTCACTTCGCTCACGACACCAAGGCATAGAACCATGTCCCTCTATGGTACTCGACAGCTTGTGGATAGTCTGCGCGCCGTCCGACAGAACACGCTCTTGATGGCCGATGATATCCCGGAGGAGCAATACGCCTTCCGTGCCACACTGGACACGCGATCAGTCGCCGCAACGCTGATCCACATTGCGTGGCTCTGGACCGCCGATCAATTTGATATTGATACATGAAGAACGGCGCCTCGCTTCCTTCGCTGGGTTCGACTTTCCGGCATTGCTCGCGAGCGAATAGGCCGGCCGTCCGCGCGGCCCCCGCACCAACGCGGCGTAGGCCGAATCCGGAAGATTAGCGCTTGCCGTGCAGACCAACGCGGTTGCGTTCGCTGTCTTCAAAGTAAGCGAAAAAACCTTGTCCAGAACCGATCGGATTCTTTGGTACTAGAGTCTTGCCGCCAGCGGCCTCGACCCGCAAAAGCCAATCATCGATACCAGAATCTGCGTTGAAGTAAACACGGCTCCCATAATGAGATGGCTCGTCCTCAGGTGCGCGGAACAAGCATCCGTCTGCCTCAAATAGGGCTGTCTCTTTACCTTCACCAACGGGCATGCGTTTGAGTTTCTGTGACGTTACGTGCTCGTAAAAAGCGATTGCGCGAGTCATGTCAGAGACGGGGATATCGAACCATGAGGTGAGTTTATGCATAACAGTCAGTCCAGTGGTAGGGGTTAGGCATCGCGTGCGGTTGCGGGAAGCTGACCATGGCTATTGCGATACGTCTTGCCTGGTTTCCTCTGATGTTTTTCCCGGCGTCGGCGGCGGGAGCTTTACGCCGGCGCGGCGGGCCTTGGAGAGGTCGATGGCAATGGCTTGCTCGGTGGAGCGTGCACCATGTTTGCCCTGACGGATGTGCTTGATTTCTTCGTGCACGAACGCTCCCGCCTGCGTCGATGCGGCTTTTCCTTCGCGCTTGTCTTTGCGTGCGCGCGCAAGCGTTGCTTTGTCTGGCATGCTGTAGTCCTCGCTTCGGAGTGCATAAAGACGGCGCCAAATCGCTACGGCAATCTTGCGAACAATTTGACAACACCCAGTGCCCAAAAGAGAGAGTCGGGCAGAGGTCGTCAGCTCTCTTCGTCGCTGGCTGCGCCGCTGGCGTTTTTGACCGGTTCCATCGGCGCGGCACCGTGAAAGAGCAGTGTCAACAAAAACACGCAGCCGTTGATCGAGCGCGCGGCATGTTCGACACCAGGGCGCAGGACAAGCACGTCACCGGCCGTAAGCGCGTAGTCAGTATTTCGCACCGAGAATGCAACTTCGCCTTCTATTAAGTGGATCGTGACGAAGGCATCAGTGCTGTGCGCGGGCAGGGTGCCTCCGGCGCCGAGTTGCATCATCGTCAGTCGGAGTGGACCTTCTTTCACGATAGTCCGCGCAGTCCGGCCGTGCGACTTGACGAGTGCGAAATCCAGCTGCAGGTCGCCTTTCGTCAGGTGATGTACCTGCACGTCGGCATCGAGTACGCGGTTCATCGACGACATTACTTTCCCCTGCCCTGTGCGCGAAGAATGCCGACCGCTCCCTTCGTCGCGTCGGCGAACGCATGGGTGACGAAGGGATAGTCTCCCGGTTCTTTCAGCCGAATCTCAAACATTGCACCGCCACCGACCGGCACGGCCACCGTCTGCACGCCGTCGTAGGTTGGTTTCGCCGATCCATCGGCGAACACACGTTCGAAAATGCCGCCTACAACATGGAATGACGACACTCGATTTGGTCCAGCATTCACCACGTACAGCCGAATCAGTTCGTTCGCGTGTACGTCGATCGGGTGCGTTGCGTACTGTGCTGCGCGTCCGTTAAACACCACAAAGTCTGGCGCAAGGCTCAACAGCCGCTCCCACGCCAGCGAACGTGTCGTGCCTGCGCTGTCGCTGGTGAGATAGAATTCGCTCTGCACAAGGACGAATTCTTTCGCCGTCGCTCGCGGCGTCGGTGGGTCCACGATGAACGCGCCATACATGCCGTTGGCAATGTGCGCCGCGACCGGCGCCGTTCCGCAGTGATACATGAACACACCAGCTACGCGCGGTACGAATCGAAAGACCACCGAGTCTTTCGGCAGCACGTTGACGTAGTACTTGTCCGGCGCAAGTTCTGCTGCATGAAAGTCCATGCTGTGCGGAATATTCGCGCTGTTCACGAGCGTGAAATCCACGGTATCGCCGACGGTCGCGCGGAGCACCGGGCCGGGCACATCGCCACCAAAGGTCCATGCGGCAAACTTCACGCCCGGCGAAATTTCCACTGTGGCGTGGGAGACATCGAGTCGAAGCCGCTGACGGTGCACCGTCGCTCGCGGTGGCGCTGACGCATTCACCTGCGCCGGAGCAGCGCCGTTACCGACAGGTGCCTCGCCGTGCGACATGTTCGCCGCGGGAACATCGGCGGGCGCGCGTTCCTTTGTGGCGAGTTTTTCCTCGGCGGGACGCTGGGCCTGGCACGCGGCCATGACTACGCTGAGTATTGCGAGGCGCGCAAGTATGATCATTCGGTAGCCGGTCGGTCGATCAGCGGCGCGCACTGCAGGGAGCGATCGCATCCAGCAACGCTACCTTCGATCCGGCGGCTCGTCTATGACTCAAACGGCCTAGTCCTGCGTGCCATCAAGTCGAATCGGCGGGCCGAAGCGCGCTTCTGGCTCGGTGGCTGGTTGGCGTAGCTATCGAGCTCGTCGAGCGTTCCACCTTCGCACGACTTTCGAGAGTTCAATCAACGCAACCGGCACCAGCGCCACCGCCATGGTCAACGCACCATCGGCAACGGACAGCGGTCTGATGTTGAGCGTCGCCTGAGCCAACGGGATGTGGTGAAGCGCGATTTGCAGGAGCACCGAGAACAGCACCACGGCGAGCAGGCGGACGTTGGTGAAGATGCCCACTTCCCAGAAGGGTCGTGTGGCGCTGCGGGCAGAAAAGGCGCGAAACAATTCACCGAAGACAAGCACGGAGAATGCGAGGTTGCGCGCCTCGGTCAGATCGCGTGTCTTCAACGCCCACAGAAACATGCTCAGCGTGACCGCGGCCTGCAGTAACCCGGTGATGATGATGAATTGCCACTGCGCACGCCCCAGCATCGCCTCGTCCGGATGCCGCGGTGGTCGCTGCAAAACGTCCTCGTCCGGCGGGTCGAGCACGAGGGCCAATGCAGGCACGCCGTCGGTGACGACATTGATCCACAGCAATTGCACTGGCGCCAGCGGTAGCGGCAACCCAGCGAGCGACGCCACCAGCATGACCGTCAACTCCGCCATGTTGCCGGAGAGGAGATAGACCAGCGTCTTGCGAATGTTGTCGAAGATGCCGCGACCTTCACGGATCGCCGCGACGATGCTGGCGAAGTTGTCGTCTGCCAGCACCATGTCTGATGCTTCGCGCGTGACCTCCGTGCCGGTCAAGCCCATTGCGATGCCGATGTGCGCTTCGCGCAACGCGGGCGCATCATTGACACCGTCGCCCGTCATGGCCACGATCGCGCCGCGCGATTTCCATTCGCGGATAATTCGGAGCTTATCTTCGGGTGTCGCGCGGGCGTGCACGAGGTTGTCCGCGACGTTGGCATTCGTCACGATGCCGAGTTCTTTCGCAATCGCCTGCGCGGTGAGTGGATGGTCGCCGGTAATCATGACGGTGGTGATACCAGCGGCACGCGCGGCCGCGATCGCGGCGATCGCTTCCGGGCGTGGTGGATCGGCGATGCCAATCAGTCCGACCAGCGTCGCATGCGTTTCGTCACCCTTGGGAGCGACGGCGACGGCGAGAATCCGGAGTCCGCGCTCCGCCATGTGTGTGTTGGCCTCTGCCACGCCGTCGATGCTGGTCGTGGACAGCGGCAGGATGCTCTCGATCGCGCCCTTGATGTAGATGCGTTGATCAGCGCGCTCGATGGACATACGCTTGAGAATCGAATCGAACGGCACGATGGCCACGCGTGCATTGGTGCGCTCGATTTCGTCGCGATGGATGCCGCGTTCGGCCGCCGCGATCAGGATTGCCAACTCGGTTGGGTCGCCGACTCCAACCGCGCCGTCGCGCCCAACTTCGGCGTCGCAACACGCGGCGGCGGCCGATAACAGTTTCACGTCGTCACCGCCCCACAGTTCGCGAACACGCATGACGCCCGTGGTGAGCGTACCCGTTTTGTCGGTGCAAATCACGGTGGCGTTTCCGAGCGTCTCAACGGCCGGCAACTTTCGCACGAGGACATGGCGCGCTGCCATACGTTGCACGCCAACCGCGAGTGCAATCGTGACGACGGCCGGCAATCCCTCGGGGACAGCTGCCACCGCGAGCGACACCGCGATCATGAACACGTCGATGGCCGCCCAGCCGCGAAGCAGGCCGGCCAGTGCAACCAGTATCACGACCCCGCCACAGATGTAGAGCAACATCTGGCTCACGCGAGCGAGTCGTGTTTGCAATGGTGTATCGCTCTCTTCCGCTGTTGCCAGCAGATGTGCGATTCGCCCCAGTTCGGTTTTCATGCCGGTCGCAACAACCGTTGCCGCCCCGGTGCCCGTGGCGATGGATGTGCCCATGAACACGAAGTCGTATCGCTCAGCGAGCGGCGTTTCCGGCGTTGTCGCTGTCGTCGTCTTCTCAACCGGCGCGCTCTCGCCTGTCAGCGGCGCTTCGTTCGTCGTCAACGCGTCTGCGGCGTGCAATCTCGCGTCGGCTGCGGCCACATCCCCTGCTTCGAGTAGAAGCAGATCGCCGGGGACGACGGCTGTTGCGGCGATCATCACGCTGTGGCCATCCCGCATGACGCGCGCGCGTGGCGCCGTCATCGAGCGCAGTGCGAGAACCGCGCGCTGCGCGCGATGCTCCTGCACAAAACCGATCACGGCGTTGATGAGGACAATTGCGGCGATCGCACTCGCATCCAGTACTTCGCCGAGCACCGCAGACAGTGCGCCTGCACCGAGCAGGAGCCAGATGACCGGACTTGCAAACTGACGAGCAAAAAGAATCAGCGGTGATGTGACTCGCTCTCCCTCAAGTGCATTGGCACCGAATTCAATGAGGAGGCGGTCGGCGTCGGCTGACGAGAGACCATGCGCCGTCGTGGGCAGTGAGAGGTCGACGCCCGGAGCGCTGGAGCTCGGACGAGTTGTTGGCGTCATGTACTGAGGCCCAGGGTTGGTACCAAGGTTGGTACCGGTGCCTGCGACACCGGTGTTGGCAGTGGGGCGACGGCCCGCAGCTGATGTCGCCGCCAAATTGTATACGCGGCCGGGAGCACCAGCAGCGTCAGTATCGTGCATGCCAACAGGCCACCGACAACCGGCGCGGCAGTACGCGCAGATACATCGGCACCGACGCCAGACTCCCAGAGCAGGGGCAACAGCCCAAGCACCGTTGTCGCGACCGTCATCAGGAGCGGGCGCACGCGGGACGCAGCGCCTTCGATAACGGCGGCGTCCACGTCGTCCGGCACGTTAATGCGCCCCTCGCGCATGAAGCGCGCAAACGCCTCGTCGAGATAGACAACCATCACGATGCCTGTTTCCGCCGCGACGCCAGCGACCGCGATCAGACCAACCCACACAGCGGTGGACAGGTTGTAGTGCATAAACGTCAGCAGCCAAACGCTGCCCGCGACTGCGAACGGCAAGCTGGCCAGCACCAGAAACGTCTGTGGCCATCCCCGCATGGCGAGGAATAGCAACACCACGACAAGTGCGAACGTCAGCGGAATAACAAACCGAAGTCTCGCTTCCATGTCAGCAAGAAACTCGTACTGACCAGTCCACTGCATGCGATATCCCACCGGCAGCGTGATACGCGATGCCACGAGTGTTTTCGCATCGGCAACCCACCCACCCAGATCGCGGGAGTTCGGATCGATGTCGGCGAACACGTAACCGACGAGGACCCCGTTTTCGTCCTTGATCATCGGCGGGCCGGTGGTCACGCGAATGTCGGCCAGTTGGCCTAGTGGTACTGCGGCGCCCGGCTGCCGCCATCGCTCAAGGACATCCTGACTGGACGCGGCTCCACGCATTGGCGGCGCCGACGTTGTTGCGGACGCGCCGCTCGACGTTGCTCCACCACCAGCCGCACTGCCACCACCCATCGATCCCATCCCGCCGCTCGCCGCGCCAGCGCCAGACCCGCCCATGCCGGCGCCTTGTGTGCTCGCACCGGCTCCGGCATTGCCACGTCCGAAGTCGATGACAGTGCCGGTGGACTGCACGGGCACGAGAATGCGTCGCAGCGCTTCTGGGTCTGACCGTTGATCGGCGGCGTAGCGCACGTTGATCGAGAAGCGCGCACGGCCAGCGATTGCCACGGAGACCGGCATGCCACCGACGGCCGCTTCGACGACGTCATGTACATCGCGCACCGTCAGACCAAACCGCGCAATCGCTTCACGATTGGGCACGATGTCGATGTACTCGCGTCCAGTTTGTCGTTCGGCGAAGGTGCTGCGCGTCCCCGGTACCTCGCGCAACATCCCTTCGAGCTCCACGCTAATGCGTTCGATTTCCTTGAGATCCTCCCCAAACACCTTGATGCCGACGGGCGTGCGAACGCCGGTCGAGAGCATGTCGATGCGGGTGCGGATCGGTGGCGCAATCGCCATCTGGTAGCCTGGCATGCGCAGCGCGGCATCAAGATCACGGGAGAGTGCGGTCAGCGTTCGCGCCTCCTGTTCCGGCCACAGCGTGCGCAACGCTCCCTTCGTCCAGTCGGGAGCCCACGAGCTGTACCATCGTGCGGTGAAGCGCGTCGGCCATGTGTCGCGAGGGCGCAGCATGATCACCGACTCGATCAT
>JAYSVL010000597.1:0-9481 GCA_043718595.1 Gemmatimonadaceae bacterium | reverse complement strand
TTTGTTACCAACCTGGATATCTAGACGCGGAGACGCGAGGTGGCGACGAACCACAGGGATCACGCGGAGCCGCGGAGAACAGCACGAGTCACTTCAGCGTAAGGCGAACGGGTCGGCGAATTTGGCGGCGGTGAGGAAGGTGGGATCGGTCAGGGTGTGCAAGTAGACTACGATCGCCGCCTTGTCGTTGGCACTGAGATTGAGCCGCTGCGGCTGATTCCCGTTGCCGCGCAGTCGATTGTCCAGGTTGGCATTCGCCTGGACACCGGAGTTGTAAAACTCGACTACCTGCTCCAGCGTGGTAAAGCGACCGTCGTGCATGAATCGCCCACGCACGGCGACGTTGCGCAGTGACGGCACCTTGAATCGTCCCTGACCAGCACCGACATCCGTTGACACGGCGTCGAGTCCCGTGTTCCGGACGTTGTCGCCGATCTGCACGAAGGTCTCGTGACAGCGTGCGCATCCCGCCTGGCCATTGAACAGCTGTTGTCCCTGCAGCTCCTGCGGCGTGAATACCAAGCCAAAGTTCGGCGCGCCACCGGTAAACGCGCGGTCGAATTTCGACGCGCCAGAAATGAGTGAACGTACAAACTGCGCGAGGGCGAGCGATACGCGATCACTCGTTATTTGCGAACTGCCAAAGGCGGACTGAAAGAGCGGCGCATAGAACGGCGAGAGCGAGAGCTTGGTCACCAGGTTGTCGAGCGTCATGCCCATCTCGGTCGCGTCCTGCACCGGCCCCAGCACCTGCGCTTCGAGTGTGGCGGCACGCTCGTCCCAGAAAAAACGCCCGCGCTGATAGAAGCGCCCATTCTGCAGAGCCATGCTATGCCGTCCAGTCAGCCCACCGGCAAAGCCGCGACTCAATCGCGCGGTGTCGGCAAAACCAAACTGTTGTTGATGGCAGGATGCGCACGCCACTTTGTCGTTGACGGAGACGCGCCGGTCGTAGAAAAGCACGCGGCCAAGCGTAGCGCCCGCATCGGTGGTGCGATTCGTCGTTGGCATGTTGTCTTCGCGCGCCACCGACCCACCGGGACCATTCACATCAAAGAAGTGTGTCGGCAGTGGTGATGTCGCGTCTGCATACGCGTGCAACGTGGACGGAAGTACGGGAGCCGTGAGATCCGCGCCGAAGGCAACTAATGGAAACGTGTTCGTGGCGGTGCGTCCGCTCGCGTCGGTGGCAACAACGGTTACCTGCATCACACCCTCAGCCGAAGGCACACCAACGATTCGTCCGTTCGTGCTGGCGAGTCCGTTCGACGTAGGCGCGAACGACACCGCGTATGTCAGCCCGCTCCCCGAAAATGTTGCACCGCCCTTCGTTGCGTCATAAGTAAAGCTGCTGCCAACCGTCGCACTTTGCGCAGTGTTTGGTGATAACACGGCAACCGCACTCGCCGCGGTCACGCTGATGACGACAACATCGGTCGCGCTTCGACGGGCAACGTCTGTCGCGGTGATCGTGGCCGTGATCTGCCCGACCAATAGCGGCGTACCGCCAATGCGCCCGCCAGTCGCCGTCAGACCGTTCGCGGACGGCGAGAAAACCACACGGTACGTCAGTCCCGGACTGCGCAGTGCACGAAATGCGACGGAATTGCGCGTCGCGTCGTAGGTAAACGGAGAGCCGACAGCGGCCTCAACCGGTGCTGCAACCGCGACCAATCCCGGCGCAGTGACACTCGGCTCGGCGATCGTCGCCGCGACCGTGGTGCCCTCACCAGACGAGCACGCGCCACACAACAGACCACACAGCGCAGTAACGAACGCCCAGCGTTGGTGCCTGTTACCTATGGCGAGACGGCGCATCGGAATCCTGAGGGCAGAGATCATGCGCGTCCACGATGAGGTATGGTGGTACACTTCGCGATAAGGACCGGCGGTCGCTGTAGTACTGACACACGCGGCGACCCGTACCCGACGTCTCAACCGCCGATTCTGCAACTCGCCCTCGTACAAATGCGCTCACGTGCAATGCGCGCCATAACAAAGAAGCGCGATGACGACACCGTCACCGCGCTGGTCCAGACGAATAGAATGTGCGCACCGACCAACAGCGCTTACATCACGGCGTCTGGTATTCGCCCTTGGCCTGCCGAGCCAGTTGTCGTGAGAAGTTGAGAAAGACGACCACCAGTGCGGCCGTGATCACGGTGAACGCGATGTAGCAGACGGTCGCCACCGTCGACTCCATGCCGCCCGTGGCGTTTGGCATCGCGGTCATCATCAGCAATCCATACAATCCCAGCAGCGGCAACACCGCGAACGCGAACAGGACACTGAGGAAGCGGTTGGTCTTGGGTGCGATCATCGGCCGAGTGCTGGGTGCGCAGCAAGCGCACGGTGAAGAGGCAGGCGCTCAGCCTGCCGGAGTGGGCGAAAAGTATCTGATGCGGGCAGGAACAGGGAGTGCCGCGCTAGGCGTCGTACAGTTCCACACCAGCTTCCGTGACGCGGTGCGAGATCAGAGGGAGCGGGAGATCGGCCTCGTCGGCGATGGTGATCGCGCCAGACAGCACGCGCAAACCGTCCGCGACGCCTGTGCGGCTGCTGGCAAAGACCGTGGCTAACGGCTCGCCCGCGAGCACGACGTCGCCGGGACGGGCCGTGATGACGAATCCGACGGTCGGATCAACGAGGTCGTCCACTTTCGTTCGGCCGCCGCCGAGTAGCGTGATGCCACGCCCAATGGCGCGCGGTTCGATTTGTGCGACCACGCCGTCGCGAGCAGCGACGAACAATTCGCACTCGGCGGCCTGCGGAAGCAACGACGGATCGTTCACCACGGCCGGATTCCCACCCTGCGCCGCGATGATCTGCTCGAACTTGGCCGCGGCTGCACCGCTGGAAATGGCCACCTCCATCCGACGCCGCGCATCATCGCGGTCAGTGGCCGCGCCGCCGAGCAATAACATTTCCGCACCAAGCGCGTACGTCACGCTCATGAGATCAGGTGGCCCCTCGCCGCGCAACGCCATGATCGACTCTTCCACTTCGAGCGCATTGCCACACGCACGACCCAGCGGACGATCCATTGCCGTGAGCAGCGCGATCACCGGGCATCCGTGATCGGCGCCCAGTGCGATCATCGTTTCGGCGAGAGCGAGCCCACGGTCAAGCTCTGGCAGAAACGCACCCGATCCGCGTTTAACGTCGAGTACGAGGCCCGTGAGCCCCTCGGCGAGCTTCTTCGACATGATGCTCGCGCTGATGAGCGGAATGCTCTCCACGGTTGCCGTCGCATCGCGCAATGCGTACAGTCGACGGTCGGCCGGCGCAATTTCTGCCGTTTGTCCGATAAGGGCGCATCCAATCTCTTCCACCAGCCGTACTGCTTCGGTGAGGGAGAGGTTGGTACGAAATCCCGGGATCGCTTCGAGTTTGTCGAGGGTACCACCCGTATGTCCGAGACCGCGTCCCGACATCATCGGCACCGCAACACCAAGCGACGCCACGAGTGGCGCGAGGATCAGCGATACTTTGTCGCCAACACCACCGGTGGAATGTTTATCGACTCGTCCGACGCGCAAGTGTCCAAGCTCCAGGACCGACCCGCTCTTCAGCATGGCGTCGGTCATGGCGCCGATTTCCCCGCGGTCGAGCCCATTGAAAAAGATGGCCATCGCCAACGCGGCCATTTGATAGTCGGGCACCTCGCCCGCCCCGTATCGTTGCATCAACGTGCGCCATTCGGACGACGTGATTCGCCCACCGTCGCGCTTTCGTTCGATCAGAGTCCGTGCCAACATAGTGCAGCCAACGTAGCATACCGCGGTCCACGCCGCATCGTGCATCCCTCGTTCTCGGTCCCGGTCCGCCAATGAGTTTGCTACACCGTCGTCTGCTTTGCTTCGCGTGCGTGTGGCTCGCACCGGTGGGCATCAGCGCACAAACCGCTGCTGAGCGCGTTGGTTTGGGTGATAAAGAGAGCGCTGCTGGTCGCTCGGTTCAAGCATTGCAGCAATACGAACACGCGATCCAGCTGGAACCGCGACATTATGCGGCGCTCTGGAAAGCGTCGCGCGAAGCGGTGGACCTTGGTGAGTTGGAAGATGATGCCACGAAGCGCAGTGAGCTGTTCACTCGCGCGACGACGTACGCGAAACGTGCGATTGCGGTCGATAGCACCGACGCCGAAGCGTACTTTCATGCCGCACGCGCGCTTGGCCGCGCCGCACTCACCATGGGCGCGCGCGATAAGGTCAAACTCGCCGCTGAGATTCGGCGTCTTGCACTTAAGGCGCTTGAACTGGAGCCGCGCCATCCTGGGGCCGCGCATGTGATGGGCGTCTGGAACGCCGAGATCATGCGACTCAACGGCGTCACGCGTTTGGTCGCCAGGACGTTTCTCGGCGGCCAGGTTTTTAGCAGTGCGAGTTGGCCTGAAGCAACGCGCTATCTGGAACTGGCCGTGTCGATAGAACCAAGTCGACTGGTTCATCGTCTTGATCTCGCACGTGTCTACCGCGACAGTGGACGCGCGGCAGACGCGCGGCGCTCCTACGAAATCGCCCTGACGCTGCCCCTTACTGACGCGAACGACGCGGGCTTTCGGCGCGAAGCGCAAGACGAACTGAAAGCGCTGCGCTAGTCACTCGCGTCGCGCAACCCCTTTGTAAAACCGCTGCGCCCGCATCCCGAAACCGCATCGCCGCAACGGTGACGGTTAGCGGCGGGTGTAGCGACGCCCTTCGTCGAGCAGGTCCCCAGCCGCATCGCGCGTTTGCGCCGCGAATTTGCGCCCCTCGCGCGCCAGGCGCCTGGCCGTGCGCCCCGCGTCGTCACCGAAATCTCCCATGGCATCGCGACCGCGCTCTTGCAGTCGACGCGCGTTGCGCCGGAGCAACTTCCGCGTTTCGTCACCACTTGCCGGCGCCCACAAGAGCGCGGCCGCACCGCCCAGCAAGGCGCCAACAATCAACCCAACCGCAAGTCCGGTTGCTGAGCTATCGCGATTCCGTCCAGACCGTCCGTACATGATGTCCCCACCAGCGTTGCGCGTTAATTTCGGTTCATGAGCGTTGTTCCTACTTCGATCGTCCAACGTGCCGCTGAGCTTCGTGCGACACTGACCGCGGCGCAGGTCCAGTACCATGTGCTCGACCGACCCACTCTCTCAGACCACGAATACGACCGACTGTTCCGTGAACTGGACACATTGGAGGCCGAGCATCCGTCGCTGAAGACGGCCGACTCACCAACACTACGTGTCGGAGCCACAGTTCAGTCGGCGTTGCAGCCGCATCGGCATCTGGTGCGCATGCTCTCGCTGGATAATGCCTTCACGGACGACGAATTGCACGCGTTCGAGGCGTCACTCGTCCGTTTGGCCGGCGATGACGTACGTCGTAGTGGGTACACGGTTGAACTCAAGATCGATGGCGCGGCCATTGCCCTCACCTACCACGACGGCGTGCTGGTGACAGGCACGACACGCGGCGACGGCACGGAGGGCGAAGATGTGACCGTGAACGTGCGCACCATTCGCGATATTCCCCTGCGATTGCAGGGCGCTGGTCACCCGAGCGTGGTGGAAGTGCGCGGTGAGGTGTACATGCCGTTCGACGGTTTTGAGCGCATGAACGAGGCACGGGTGCAGGCGGGCGAGCCGGTCTTCGTCAATCCACGAAACTCCGCATCCGGCTCACTGCGCATGCTCGATGCGTCGATTACGGCCTCGCGACCACTGCACTTCTTTGGCTACGCCGCCGTACTATACGACGGCCGCACGCCGGCCGCATCGCAGTGGGAACTACTCGACTCGCTGGCGTCGTGGGGTATTCCCGTGGCGCCACATCGCGCGCGTTGCGGGTCGATCGCCGAGGTAGCGGCATGGGCGCATCGCGTTGAACACACCACGCGCGCCGAGTTGGGGTTTGCGATTGATGGCGGCGTGGTGAAGGTCGACAGTGTGGCGGTGCAAGACGAACTTGGTGTTCGCAACGACCGCACGCCGCGATGGGCGATCACGAAAATTTGCGCCTGACATGGCCGAAACGCGGCTGCGAATAATTGACGTGAATGTGGGTCGCACCGGTGTGCTCACACCATTCGCCGTGTTGGAGCCCGTCGATGTTGGCGGCGCGACGGTGACCTATGCGTCGCTGCACAACGCCGATCAGATCGCGAAGAAAGACTTGCGAGAAGGCGACTGGGTACAGGTGGTGCGTGCTGGTGATGTCATTCCGTACGTGCTGGGGCCGATCCCCGACAAACGAGACGGTAGTGAAGTCCCCTGGTCCATGCCGGTGCAGTGCCCACGTTGCGATACGCCAACGTCGCGTTTGGGTGATGACGTCGCCACGTACTGTCCGAACGTCGCCTGTCCCGGACGGTTGCTCGAAGGGCTGGTCCATTTTGCGTCGGGTGATGCCCTCGACATTGACGGGCTGTCGTACAAGCGTATCGAGCAGTTGCTGGCTGCAGAGCTGGTGCTCGACTTCGCCGACCTGTTCGACATCACCGTCGCACAGCTCATGGAGCTCGAGCGCTTCGGGTCTAAGAGTGCGGAAAGCCTGGTGACCGCGATCGCCGCAGCGAAGCAGCAACCGCTGTCACGACTATTGTTTGGACTCGGTATTCGACATGTGGGCGCGCAGGCAGCGCAATTGTTAGCGCGCCACTTCGGTTCGCTCGACGGATTGCTCACCGCCACCCCGGATGCGCTGGCCGCTGTGCGCGGCGTAGGCGATATCATCGCTGCATCGGTCGCCGAGTATTTTTCCGATCCGGTGTCGCGCGCGTTGGTCGAACGATTGCGCGAACGCGGCGTGCGCACGACAGAGCCCAATGCGGTGTCGACTGGCGGCCCACTGACCGGGGCAACGGTCGTGCTCACTGGCTCGTTGCCCACACTGTCGCGCGGCGACGCATCGGCACTGGTGGAGCGGGCTGGTGGTCGGGTGACGAGTGGCGTTTCGAAGAAAACGACCTTTGTGGTCGCGGGCGAGGAGGCCGGCAGCAAGTTGGAGATGGCCCGGAAACTCGCGATCGAGGTGATCGACGAGGCGGAACTGCTCCGACGGGTTGTCGCGGGAACCGCCGACTGAGCGGCATTCCCAAACGGTCACCGTCACACCACCGGCTCCGGCCGTCACGCGGCGGAGGCAGATCTGTTACGCATTCCAGCTTGACGTGACCGTGCAGATCGGCGAGCGTCGTACTCACATATGAGCACTCCCCTGCCTTTCCTGACCACGCGCGCGGTGGCCATGCCGATCGAGTTTTTCTCGGCGCTCCGGAGCGCCGCGCAAGACCCGAATAGCCCATCGGCGGTGATGGAAGCCGTGCGCGATGCGGGGTATCACGCGGGCGCGGCGTTATATGATGGTTTTGACGAGTGGCTGTCGTCGCGTGGTGAGGCCGCACCAGAAACGATCACTGACGCACGATTCGGGCGGCTCTTGAGTGAGTACCTGATGGGCGCCGGGTGGGGACATATCACGCTCACGGCGCTCAGTGAGGCGGTGATGGCGCTCGACGCTGACGACTGGACGGAGGCGCGCGGCGAACGTGGTGGCTGTATGATTTCCACCGGCCTCTTCGCGGGATTTTTTGGCCGACTGGCTGAGGCGCCGATTGCCGTACTGGAAGTCGAATGCCGTAACGCAGGCGATCCCCGGTGTCGCTTCCTGCTAGGATCGGAGGACGTGCTTGGTTACCTGCACGAAGCGATGACGAGCGGTGCGTCGTACGAAATGGCGGCCCTCAGCGCCTAACGTAGCGCGTTACGCCGTTGGGTTAGGTGCCAGGCAGAAGCCCGGCGTACTTTGGATTCGGTTGCAACTCACCGTCGATCAGGATTTCGCGATCCCACGGCAGCACGATCGCGCTTTCGGTTGCCAGGGCGTGAAAATCCGGCGTGAATGAGCCGGTGCGAAACGCGACCGCGGTGCGAACCTCGTAAGCACCAGCATTGACGAGCGCCGCAACGGCGAGTCGGAGCGTGTCGCCAGAACCGCATGTTTCGTCGACGACAAGGGCACGCTTGCCACGCACTTCAATTGGCGCAGCGCCGAAGACGGCTGGTGTGGCGCGTACACGTTCCGCACTGTAGCGGCGGGACACCAGAATCGAATGAAATGGGACGTCGAGAATGGCGGCCACGGCGGCACCCGGCACTACACCGGCTGTGGCCACGCCGACGACAATTTCGGGAGTCCACGCGCGCGCAACTTTGAGCGCCAATGCGCGCGAGAGTTCGCCAAAGAGGGGCCAGTCGACAAGTAGTACACCCTTGGCAGCGTCGGGGGCATACGGCAGACGCGAAGACATACTCGGCTCCAGTGAGGTTGTCATGGACTTCGCATGCAGTGTAGCCGATGCGCGCGTGGCTTGCCAGCGCAGCGCGCCACCCGATACCTTTGCGCCATCGCGTTGTTGTGCCTTCTCTCCAATCTTCGTCTACCGCGAGCGCATGACTTGGTGGCGCCGCCTCGTCGGCGGTTCAGCCGGGCGCGGAACACGCCCCAACAATTACCTCGCTGAAGCGCTCGAACTCGAGTCGCGCGGCGACTTCTCGAACGCCCTGACGTCGTATCGTTTGGCGTTGCGAGAGGATCCGGACGATGTGAAAGTGCTGCAGAATATCGCGATCGCGTTCTCAAAAACTCGGCAGCCGGAAGAAGCGATTCGCACCTATCGACACGCGCTCAAAGTGGCGCCGGATCTGTCCGGTGCGCACTACGGTCTTGCCTTCTTGCTGCTTAAGCGCGGCGACACCGCCCACGCTGGCATGCACCTCGAGGCTTATCTGCGCCACAGCACTGGTACCGACGCGGCGACGGCCCGTTTTCGTGAGCACGCACAACAGACGCTCGACAAGTTGCGCGACGCGTCGACTGACCGTGCTGTCTCGACCGCCGTTGACGCGGACCGCGCGCTGGCGTCTGACGAGCACGAGTCCGGGGCCTGACGTGGGGCGTGTGCTGTCGATCGTCAGTCAAAAGGGAGG
The DNA here is from genome assembly GCA_043718595.1 of Gemmatimonadaceae bacterium. GTDB lineage: Bacteria > Gemmatimonadota > Gemmatimonadetes > Gemmatimonadales > Gemmatimonadaceae > Gemmatimonas. The sequence continues at coordinate 519 of JAYSVL010000597.1, read as the reverse complement.
CGTTGGCAAGACCACCACGGCGGTGAATCTGGCGGCCGCGTTTGCGCGTCGCGGACTCAAGACGTTGCTTGTGGATACCGATCCGCAGGGCGCAGTACGTTATGGCGTCGGACTGCGTCGCGGGCATGCCACGGTGGGATTTGACGATTATCTCCGCGGCGAGTGCACGCTGCGCGAGGTGATTTTGCCGACCGCTCTCCCCTGGCTGCGAGTGATTCTCGCCGGCAGCATTAGTGAACAGGCCGATCACTCGGGGTTCCAGCGTCGCGTTGGCGAATCCGGTGTGCTCGCCGATCTGCTACAGCTGGCACGTGAACGCTGTCACGTGGTGGTGGTGGATACGCCGCCCGGACTTGGTGCCGTGACACGCCGGGTGTTGGCGGCAAGTCAGCACGTCATTGTGCCGTTGCAGTGCGAACCGCTGGCATTGCAGACGACGCCTCAGATTTTGCGATCGATTCAGGACGTGATTCTCGAGAACGATGAGCTCACGCTTGAAGGCATTCTGCTGACGATGTT
>JAYSVL010000596.1:0-9488 GCA_043718595.1 Gemmatimonadaceae bacterium | reverse complement strand
TGGTCCAGTTCAACGCGCCCCTCTTCCGCCACGCGCACGAGCGAGCCCACTGCGCCATGCGCCTCGCGAAACGTGGCGCCACGGCGCACGAGATAGTCCGCCAGATCCGTCGCCATCATGGCACTCGACACAGCGGCGCGCATACGCACCGTATCGAAACGCAACTCCGCGACCGCGCCGGCAACGGCAGGCAACACCAGCAACAGCATGTCGACCGCGTTGAACATCGCGCGCTTGTCGTCCTGCAAATCCTTACTGTACCCACTCGGCAATCCCTTGATCGTTCCCATCAGCGAGACGAGATCGCCAAGCACACGCGCGCCGGAACCACGGGCGAGTTCGAACACATCCGGATTGCGCTTCTGCGGCATCATGCTGCTGCCAGTCGAGAAGCCATCGCCAAATTTCACAAACCCAAACTCGCTCGAGCCATAGACAATCATGTCTTCGGCCAACCGCGAACAATGGGCCGCGATCATTGCGCAGGCGAACAGTGTCTCCGCGACAAAGTCGCGATCACCGGTGGCATCAATGCTGTTTGGTGAAATCGCCGCAAATCCGAGCGTCTCTCTCAACAATTCCCGCGACACAGGAAACGCGCTGCCTGCGATCGCTCCCGAACCAAGCGGCAACACTGCCGAACAACGCGCCGCGGCAACGAGGCGCGTACGATCGCGGTCGAGTGGCCAGAAATGTGAGAGCAACCAATGCGCCCCACTCACCGGCTGCGCTCGCTGCAAGTGTGTGTACGCCGGCAAAATCGCGTCGGTGAGTGTCTCGGCTTGCTGCAACAGAGCGGCTTGTAATTCGCGCGCGGCCGCATCAAGTCGATGACACGCATCCATCGTCCACAAGCGCGACGCGGTTGCCACCTGATCATTCCGCGAACGTCCGGTGTGCAGCTTTGAGGCCACCGCACCGGCCTCTTCGTGCAGCAACCGATCGATCATCGTATGGATGTCTTCATCCGTTTCGATTGGTTGCGCGCCTGACGCGATACGCGCGCCCACACGATCGAGGCCGTCGCGTAACGCCGCACTCTCCGCATGTGTGAGCACGCCGCCGTGACCGAGCGCGTGCGCCCACGCCTTCGACAAGTGCACATCATGCGGCCAGAGCCGAAAATCCGTACCGATGGATCGGTTGAGCGCGTCGAGCAATGGCGACGGGCCTCCCGCAAACCGCCCGCCCCACAGCTTGTGTGTCGGAGCCGCGATGGGTATCGCAACCGACGGCACCACGTCGGGCGTCGCAGCCGTCGCGTCAGGGATCGCAGCCGCTGATGTCGCGCCCTCACTCATGTGCGACACATCGACGACGGGTGGGCGCTCGGTTCGTGCATACAATGGCTCCGCGGGACTGCAAGTCTATGCATCGGCGTGACCGACGAACCGATCGTCGCACACCGACGAGAAATCACGCCGTGCATAGACAGAAAATCAAGCGCGTAAGAATTCGTTCAATCGCCGCACCACGCGTTCACGACCTGCGGTCGTCCGACAGATCACCAGCACCGTATTGTCACCGGCAATCGTGCCAGCAACATCGGGCCACATCGCATGATCGAGTGCTTCCGCCACCGGTTGTGCGCCCGACGCGACTGTGCGCACGACGATCATCACCTGCACGGCCTCCACGCCAACGATGAACTGCGGCAGAATGGTGTCGAGCCGTCGCGCCTCGTCGTCGCTACTTCCTCCGTCGGAGAAGGTGTAGCGCACCGCGCCACTGTCGTCGGGGATCCGCGCGAGTCGCAACTCGCGCAAATCACGGGACAGTGTCGACTGCGTGACGTCCCAACCGCGTTTGGCCAATTGTCGTCGCAATTCGTCCTGACTCGCCACGCGCCGAGCGACGACGATCTCCCGAATGACGGTATGGCGCTGCGTTTTGTCGCTCACGTGGTGGTCTCCTCAGTGCGCGGTGTGACGTCAGCGCGTGGTGTGCGGTACCGTACGTCGCCGAACGGTCGCAGGGCGAAGCACAATTGACAATGGGGTGATGCAAACTTATGCATTCACAGTGCATACTATCCCGATCGGCGTGCTCGGCGCCAGCGGCTACACCGGCCGTGAGTTGTGCCGTCTGATTGTCGGCCACCCGCAGCTCTCCCTCGCCTTCGCCACCGCCAACGCGCAACGCGGGACGACGCTGCGTGTGCGCGACGGCGCGCGTGTGCGGGAGATCGCGCTCGTCGGCACCGACGAGATCGACCTGAGGGCCGCGGCGCTGGTGTTTGCGGCGCTACCGCATGGTGCGTCGGCGGAGTGGGTGGCCAAAGCGATCGCCGCCGGCACACGAGTGGTCGATCTGTCGAGCGATCTACGACCCGGCTTTGGCGGTAACACGCACGCACTCCCAACGGGCGTGCCGTCAAACGCACCCTACGGACTCACCGAACTGCACCGCGAAGCAATCCGCGGCGCACGCGTGGTCGCCAACCCCGGCTGCTACGCCACCAGCATCCTGCTTGCGCTGGCACCACTCGCGCGAGCGGGACTCATCGCAGCGGGCGGTACCGTCTCCATTGCATCGGCCAGTGGAGTGAGTGGCGCCGGCGCGTCGCCCAAGCTCGAATTGCTATTCGCCGAGGTCACCGAAGACTTCCGGCCGTACGCGGTGGGTAATTCGCATCGTCACCTCTTTGAGATGCGCGCCACGATGCAGGCACTCGGCGCTGACTGCGATCTGTTGTTCACACCGCACTTGCTCCCGGTCGACCGCGGCATTCTCTCCACTATCACGGTGCCGTTGTCGCGGCACGTTAGCGATCCGATGGTGCCCTTTCGCGACATGTATGCGGGTGAGCCGTTCATCGAGCTGACGAACGATCTGCCAGCACTGGCCGATGTCGCGCATCGGAACGTGGTGCGCATCGCCGCCCGCGTTCCGGACGGTGTGCGAACGCCCACGCTCCTGGTCATGAGCGCCATCGACAATCTGCAAAAGGGCGCCGCCGGGCAAGCGATGCAAAACGCCAACCTGATGCTCGGACTCAGCGAGACCGCCGGTTTGCAGGCATGAACACGGCCAGCAGCACACCGCTGTCGATCGCCGGTGATGCGACGAGGCCCGTTGTCGTCAAACTCGGCGGACGCACGCAGGCCGACGCGGCGTTACCGCAGGCGCTCGCCGCACTCACACTAAAACTCAGCCAACGCGTCGTCATTGTGCACGGCGGCGGCGACCAGATCAGCAGCTTGCAACGGATGCGTGGCGAAGAGCCGCTGTTTGTCGGTGGGCGACGTGTGACCACCGATACGGCGCTTGAACTCGTGCGTATGGTGCTCTCCGGACTGGCCAACAAACAGTTGGTGTCGGCACTCACCGCCGTCGGTGTTGCCGCTGTTGGTATTTCCGGTGAAGACGCGTCCATGCTGCGCGCTACACCGATCGATGTCGCCACGTTTGGTCACTCCGGACTGCCAAGCGCGGTGGACGTGCGACTCATCAAGGCGCTGCTTGCGCACCACTTTGTGCCGGTGATTTCACCTGTCGCGACGCACGCCGACGCGTCCATCGGTGGAGCGCTCAACGTCAATGGTGACGACGCGGCCGCCGCGATCGCAGTCGCCCTCAACGCCAGCGAACTGTTTTTCCTGGCGGACGTACCCGGTGTGCTGGACGCACACAAACAGCGCATTGCCACGCTCCCGCTGCGTGATGCACAGGATCTTGTGGCGTCTGGTGTGGCCGGTGGTGGGATGGCGGCCAAGCTCGACGCCTGCGAACGCGCGCTCGCAGGCGGCGTTGGCCGCGTACGCATCGGTGATCTGGCGGCGCTCGCCCGCGGCGAGTTGGGAACGCGCATCGTTATCACCGACCACGCTCGCACCGCGGTCAGTGCGCACTGACCGATCACCTGTTCCGCTTGTCCGGATGCCGACGACGCTCGCGCCCCGATCAGCGCGCACTGACAGATCACACGGTCCGCTTGTCCAGACCTTTAAGAGGATGTATACGCCATGACCCCGTCCACGATGAATTCGCCTGCTGCGCCGATCACCACGTTTGCGCCACCGACTGTCGCTACCTCGCACGCAGGCGGTGAAGCCGTCGGCGCGACGGAATCCGCACCGGCGATTCTCGGCACGTATAAACGACAAGCGCCGCTCTTCGTTCGTGGTGAAGGCGTCTATCTGTATGACGATGCGGGCACGCGCTACCTGGACTTCGTCGCCGGAATCGCGGTGAACGCGCTTGGCCATGCGGACGCCGGTGTCATGAACGCCATGCAGGAAGCGCTGGCGACCGGTCTGATTCACACGTCCAATCTGTATCGCACCGCGCCCGGCGAATTGCTGGCGCAATGGCTGGTAGCGCACTCGTTCGCGTCGAGTGTGTTCTTTTGTAACTCTGGCGCCGAAGCCAACGAGGGCGCGTTCAAGTTCGCGCGGCGATGGGCGCGCACGTCGTCCTTCCCAGCAAAAACCGAAATCATCGCGCTGCGCGGCTCGTTTCATGGTCGCATGCCCGGCACGCTCGCCGCGACGGATCGACCAGCCTATCGCCTGCCGTTTCGTCCGCTGATGGGTGGCGTGCGTATCGTCGAGCGCGATCTCGATGAACTGCGTGTGGTCCTCAACCCCGAGACGGCCGCAGCGGTGATCGTCGAACCGATTCAGGGTGAGGGTGGTGTACGCGTGGTCGATCCGGAGTTCCTGCGCGGACTGCGCGCACTCACGCGCGAGCGCAGCGTGCTGCTCATCCTTGATGAGATTCAATGCGGACTCGGTCGCACCGGATCGTTCTTCGCCTACGAGCAACTCGGCTTCGAGCCCGACATGCTCACGCTCGCCAAGCCACTCGCTGCCGGTTTGCCAATGGGGGCGATTCTCGTCAACAACGCCGTCGGCCGCTGTATTCAGCCTGGTGATCACGGCACGACGTTCGGTGGCGGTCCCTTGCTCGCACACGTCGCGAATCACGTCGTGCGTCGCATTGCTGAACCGGCAATGCTCGCGCATGTGCGCGACACGGGTGTGTGGTTTGGTGAACAGTTGCACGCACTGGCCAGTCGCACTGGACGCGTGCGCGCGATTCGCGGCACAGGACTAATGTGGGGCATGGACGTTCACGAATCCGCAGCAACGGTGATCCAGCGTGCGTTCCAGCACGGTCTCCTGTTGGTGAGTGCCGGCGAACACACGATTCGTTTCTTGCCGCCACTGGTGATCACGCGCGATGAACTGTCTGCCGGACTTGCCATCCTCGAAGCGGCGTTGCTCGGTGAAGAAGTTTCGCGCGCTCACTAGTGCGTAGGCGCGAAATGCACAATATTGCCGTCGCCTTCACGCGCCTCCGTGAACGGTGCGGAATCGAGACGCCTGTTGCTCCGTGCGTCAAAGGCCCGCGATGTTAGCAGCCACCATGGCTCGCTCACCGGCGGTGTAGCACCTGTCCTGGCGCGTCGAATCCGGCGGCGCGCATGAGGCCGGGCAGGTGCCGCCGGTTGAGCCGACCACGTCACACGATGTCTCATGTGTGCATCAATCCCTGGCTCGCGCGTTGTCCCCGCAGCGAACGGCGCATTGTCCGCGCTACATTGCTTCACATGCTCATGCCCTCTGTGTTTCGCGCTGCGTCGCCGCTCCTGCTGACGCTCCTCGCGCTTCCGGCCACGCTGCACGCGCAGCGCAGTACACCACGACCGCAGCTGGTGGTGCAGATCACCATCGACCAGTTGCGTCCCGACTACTTCGAACGTTTCGCGCCGCAACTCACCGGCGGGCTGGGGCGATTCATGCGACGCGGTGCTCGCTACACCAACGCGATTCACGATCACGCCACCACGGAGACGGCACCCGGGCATGCGACGCTCTGGTCGGGGCGATATCCCGCGCACACGGGTGTGGTGATCAATGATATCGGCGTTGTCGACTCCCAGACGACCACGCTGTTTGGACGAGGCGCAGGCGCGTCACCCTACCGCTTTCGCGGGTCGGCGCTCTTCGACTGGATTCGTTCGGACGACCAGTTCAGTCGCGCCCTGTCCGTGTCGCGGAAGGATCGCGGCGCAATTCTCCCGCTCGGTCGCGCTAAGCAGCAGGTCTACTGGTATTCACTCGACGGACGGTTCACTACCAGTCACTACTACGCCGACACGTTGCCCACGTGGGTCCAGCGCTTTAACAACACCGACTTCACGGCAAAGTTTCTTGGTGCGCAATGGAATACGTTGCTCGACGCGTCGCAGTATCCGGAGCGCGATTCGGTGGCCTATGAGCACGAAGGCAAAGACTTCACCTTTCCGCACACGCTGTCGGCGGATCGTCGGACCGGCACGTACGACTTCACGGAGTTTCCGTGGATGGACGACGTCACCGTTGACTTGGCACTCGCTGGCGTCAACGCTATGCAGCTAGGTGCTGGCAACTCGACCGATGTGCTGGCCGTCTCCTTGTCGTCCACCGATGCCATCGGTCACCGCTATGGCCCGGAGTCGCGTGAGCTACACGACCAGGTGCTGCGCGTAGACCGCGCGCTCGGACGTCTGATCGACTCGTTGTTCAAACTCCGTGACTCAACGCGTATTGTGCTCGCCTTGAGCGCCGACCACGGCGTGGCCCCCTTGCCCGAGTCCCACTTCGCCGGTACGGACCCCGATCGTGGACGCGTGAATGCGAAGGCCCTGATCGACACCGTACGGTCGGCGCTCGCGCTGCGCGGCGTAGACACGATGGCCATCGAACTGCAATCGGGCATTATCTCGCTCGACCGACGAACACTGGCCGACCACGACGTCAACGCTGATTCGCTGGTGGAGTCTGTGCGTCGTGCGCTGCTCAAGCGGCCGGGCGTCCTGCGTGTGGATCGGGTGCGGCAACTGGCGGCGGCATCAGCACGCGGGGAACAGATCGCCACGCGGTGGCTGCATTCGATACCGCGAGACATGCCCGCCGAGCTGACGGTGACGCTAAAGCCGTACTTTTACTGGCATAGCGTGCGATATGCGACGCACGGCATGCCACACGACTACGACGCGCGTATCCCAATCATCTTCATGGGGCCGATGTTCACGCCGGGCACGTACACCATGCGCGTGCGCTCAGTCGATGTCGCGCCAACACTGGCGGCGGCGATTGGTGTCGAGCCAACAGAACCGCTGGACGGGCGCGTGTTACGTCACGCGCTGCGCTTGCCTGGCGCAACGGGCAACGGCACACGAACGCCTCCGTCGCGCTGAAAGTCCCGCTGACCTCACGGCCATCGTTGAGCCCTGACGCAACACGGGCAACGGTGTGCATACTTGATGCATGAGTTCCCGCAAAGACCGGTCGCCCGTGTCGCTGCATCGCGCCTTCGATGAACTGCGGTTTGGTTCGTCACGCACCCTCAACCTGCGTGCCATGCAACCAACGGCGATGCAGGCTACCGATCTTGCGGAACGCTGGTTGCGTTTTCAGCAGGTGCAGGGAGCGACCGATGTACTGGTGATTACCGGTCGTGGCAATCGGAGTGTGGACGGACTGTCGCCGGTGCGTGAAGCGATCATCAAGTTGCTGCCGTCCCTTCGTCGCCGAAATGTGCTCAGCAGCTTCGCCGAACACACGCCGGGTTCATTCGCGGTCACGCTGGCACCCGTGCGTGCGTTGTTCGAAGCGCCCAAACGTCGTCGCGAAAAAACGGCGCCCACGCCGCCCATCGGTCCCGCGTCCCTTGCTGCGCTCGACGGCGAGACGCGATCTGCCCTGCAGGACGTCGCCGTGGCCATGCTCGCGAGTCTCGGCGCGATGTCGCCGACTCGGGCGATGATTGATGACGAGATGTGTCGGCAGTTTGCGCAGATCAGCGCGGCATTGCCAGCGGGACCGGACAAGGAGGCCTTGTTGCAGCAGGCGGCGCAGCGGGCGCTGGAAGAGTTTGAATTGGGGTAGCGAGGCGCTAGAACGCGCAGATGCGGAGCGACGTCCTCATGGTCCCGACGGCGTTGTGTTCGGCGCCGACTCCATTCGCTGGCAGGCGAGCGCCACGCACGCCGCGCTCTTGCTGCATGGGTTCAATGACACGCCGCAGTCCATGCACGTGCTGGCTAACGCGTTGCACGCTGCCGGATGGACGGTGGTCGCACCGAGGTTGCCGGGGCACGGATGTTCGCTTCGCGAAATGGCCGCGCACGCTAATGCGAGCGAGTGGATATCGTGCGCGCGCGACGAGTATGCCGCACTGCGAACGACCCATCGTGTCGTTGCCGTGTGTGGACTCTCGATGGGTGGTGCGCTGGCGCTATCGCTGGCGGTCGAGCGACCCGATATCCCGGCACTGGTGTTGCTTGCACCGTATATCGGCGTACCGCCACTGTTTGGCGTGGCGCTCGTTTGGTCGCGACTGCGGCAGCTGTTCCAGCGCTATCAGACTGGCAGTGGTGGCGCACGATCCCTGCACGATCCGAAGGCACGCGCGCGCTCGAAAGCGCCGGGTATCCTCACGGCACCAATGCTGTCGGCATTGCGCGAGATCGCGTTGCACGCGCAACGCGCTGCACCGCAGCTTGGCGTGCCGACGCTCTATCTGCAGTCACGTGAAGATAACCGTATCAGCGTGCACGCGGCTGAGCGCAACTTTCAGATGCTCGGACGGGCAATAGCACGCACGGATGAACGGGTGCAGCACTGGCTAACAGGGTGCGGACATCTCATCACCGTCGACTACTGTCGCGATGAGGTCGCGCGTCAGGTGATCGACTGGTTCGCGCGCCACGCCGGCGCTCCCCCCAGGACGAACGAGACGGACGCGACCGACGCAATGAATTGAGACGGGTGGCAATAGATCGGTGATGCAGATGACGCGCTCCGTGGTGATGCTTCCGATGCTCGATCACATCGGCACGTCACAGCACCTGAGGAGCGACAGCATGGCGATCATCGACCACCTGCGACTGGCACACGGCAAAGTCACGCACGAAATCATTGGCGCGTTCTACGACGTGTACAATGGGCTGGGGTACGGCTACATGGAAGCAGTCTATGCAAACGCGATGGCCATCGCACTCGCGTCACGCGGACTGCGGTTCGAGCGCGAGAAGACCATGCGAGTCTACTTTCGCCAAGTTGTCGTGGGAGAGTTCCGTACCGACTACTTTGTCGAAGACTGCGTGGTTGCCGAACTCAAAGCGGCCGAGCGTATTGTCGCGGCGCACGAGGCACAACTGCTGAATTTTCTGCGAGCGTCAGGGCAATCTGTTGGGCTCGTACTCAATTTTGGACCCACTGCGTCGAAGCGACGCGTCATCTGGACGGGCAGCGCGGCGCATCTTGAGTTAACGGGATAACAACAGATAAACAGCAAATTTCGTGGGATACGAACAGATACGAACTGATGAAAACGGATACAACAACATACAACAAATACAACAACAACTTTTTGGTTGTTTGCTGTATCCGTCTGTGTCAGTTGGCGGATTCAACCGGTGAGTGCAACATGCGTTAGTTCTCGCACTCAACGGAGGTGGTTGATGGTGGTGAAGACACGACGTCCGTATATGTCGG
>JAYSVL010000595.1:0-3141 GCA_043718595.1 Gemmatimonadaceae bacterium | reverse complement strand
GCAACAACCAGGGCCAACTGCTGATCGACCCCGCGTCTGGATTGCCAATTCGCAACACAAATTTCGTGGATGCGGGCTACGACCGCACGCCGAAGTGGACCACGGGTGTGACCAACACCGTGCGGTACAAGCGCGCCTCCGTCTCGATGCTGTGGGACTTCCGTGTTGGCGGCGACGTGTTCAACGCCACGCAGCATTTCCTCACGACGCGCGGTCTGTCTATGCAAACGACCGATCGCGAGACGCCGCGTGTCATTCCTGGCGTGCTTCGCGACGGTAAAGAGAACACGGCCACACCAACGCAGAATGCCATCGTGGTGATTCCGCAGGTGCAGCCAGGGTTCTACTCCGGTATGAGCGAAGAACTGTTCGTCGAGAAGAACATCAACTGGGCGCGTCTGCGTGACGTCACCGTCCGAGTCAACCTGCCCGGCAAGTACATGCAAGCACGTACCGCGAGCTTCTTTGTGCGCGCAACGGATCTGCTGCTTTTCACCAACTATTCAGGGCTCGATCCCATCGTGAACGGCAACACTGCCGCCGTCGTCGGCTCCGGTGCGATCGGTATCGACTACGGTAACTTCCCGATGCCGAAAGGTTTATCGGCTGGCCTCACGCTGAAATACTGATCATGCGCACTACACTCCCTCTCGCCGCGATCCCTTCGCGCGCCCGTATGGTTCGCGCTCGCACTCGCCAGCTGCTTCGCATTGCGCTTGGCGCTGGCGCGCTGCTGCTGGCCAGTGGATGCAAAGAGTTCCTTGACGTCAACGAAAACCCCAATGCACCGCAAACGGTCTCGCCAAACCTGTATCTGCCGCCCATTCTGCACTGGATGGGCACGTCTGAACAGTTCGACGGACGCTTTGTTGGCCGCTACACACAGAACTGGACGCTGCCCAATGGCAGCACGACGCCGAGCACATGGGATCGTATGGGGTACGATCCCACCTCTGACAACGGTGGCCAGCTGTGGCGTGACGTGTACTGGGCCATTGGGCAGAACCTGATCGACCTCACGACCAAGGCCGAAGCGGAGCAGCGTTGGGATTTGTTTGGCGTGGGCAACGTCATCAAGGCATGGGGCTGGCTTAAGCTCACCGACATGCACGGCGAAGTGATTATCAAACAGGCGTTCGACCAGACGCGTTTCTCGTTTGACTACGACTCTCAGGAGTACGCATATCAGGAGATCGCTCGCCTGCTCGACGTCGCGATCACCAACTTGCAGCGCACCGATGGCGCAGTGGACGCGGCCTACATGGCGCGTTATGACCGGGTCTACAGTGGCGATCGAAACAAGTGGCTTCGTTTTGCCTATGGACTCAAGGGCATGGCCCTCAACCACTTCTCCAATAAGAGCAGCTACAAGCCGCAGGACGTGATCGACAACATCGACAAGGCCTTCCTGAGCAACGCGGACGACGCACTCGTGCCGTACTCGGGCACGAGCGCAGACAATGCCGACGCGAACTTCTGGGGGCCACGTCGCGGCAACCTTAACTCGTACCGCCAAACGCAATTTGTGCTAAACCTGATGAACGGTACGGTGTTCACCGGTGCCGTTGATCCGCGCTTGAGCCGTATGCTCTCGCCGTCGCCTGACGGACAGTATCGTGGCTGGGACCCGAACTCTGGTGTGTCCGGTTTCGTTGCAGCGCAACAGCCGAACAACTTCTTCGGCTATACTGGCACGGCTGGCGCGGCGCTGCCGTCGCGCTACCTGTTCGCCGACAAGACGCGTATGCCGTTCATGACGTACGCGCAGCTACAGTTTATCAAGGCTGAGGCGGCGCTACGTGCAGGCAATCGCGCTGTCGCGCTCGACGCGTATACAAAAGGTGTGTCGGCGCATATCGACTTCGTGAACGCGCGCAACGTGGACGACGCACAATTGCCAACGCCCATCACGGCCGCAGAGAAATCTGCGTTCCTCGCAAGTCCTGCGGTCATCCCAACAAACGCGTCCAACCTGACGCTCTCCATGGTGATGACACAAAAGTACATCGCGCAGTGGGCGTGGGCGCACGTGGAAACGTGGACGGACATGCGGCGCTACAACTACACTGGCCTCGACCCGGCAACCGGTGCGCAGGTGTACCCGGGTTTCTCCATCCCAGCGGTGCTGTATCCCGACAACAGTGCCAAACCGGCGCTCCGCATGCGCATGCGCTACAACTCGGAGTACGTATGGAACGTGCCTGGGCTGACAGCGATCGGCGGTCTCGCACTCGACTATCACACCAAGCCGCTCTGGATTACCCAACCGTGACCGTTATGAAAACTCTTCGAACCTTGAGCGCGCTGGTGGGCGTGGTGGCGCTCGCTGCGTGTGATAAGGACGCCGTGCAGATCTCCAGCATCACTGCTCCGGTCACATCGGCGCGCGTCAAGTTCTTTAACTTCGGCCTCAACGCGCCGGGCGTGAACTTCTACGCGGGCACGAACAAGGTCACCGCCATTTCGTCCACAACCGGTGTCGAGTCGACCATTGGTGTAGCGTTTGGCGCGGCCGCCACGGGCAACCTGTACACCGCCTTGCCCGCGGGACAAGTGTCGTTCGCCGGCAAGATCGCGGCGACGGTCGATAAGGACTTGACCGTCTCGACGATCCCGGCCACTCTGGTGGACGGCAAGGCGTACTCGGTGTACGTGAGCGGATTCTACGACGCAACAACAAAGCAGGTCGAGGGTTTTGTTGTTGAGGACGCGTTTCCAGACGCGTACGACTTCACACAAGCGCTCGTGCGTTTCGTGAACGCATCGCCAAACTCGACGCCGATGCAGCTGTTTCTGCGCAACGCCACAACGCTGGTTGAATCGTCAGTCGGTAACGCAGTCGCGTACAAGGCGGGCGGCGCGTTTGTCGGTGTTCCCACCGGTGGATACGATCTCAACACGCGCGCGGTGGGTTCGGGTGTTAACGCGATCACGCGCACGGCGGTCTCGTTTCTTCCGGGGCGGGTGTATACGATCACGGCGCGTGGGGATATGACGATTGTCTCGACCACGCTTGCGAACCGGCCGTTTCTTGACAACTCGCTGAATCGCTGAGCGTACAAGTGCGGTGGTGTTTTCCGAAGCCCTCGGCGAGTTGTCGGGGGCTTCGTGTTTGGTGAACTGCAATTTGAACCACAGGGG
>JAYSVL010000594.1:0-9521 GCA_043718595.1 Gemmatimonadaceae bacterium | reverse complement strand
GTACGACCGGTCGCGCGCCTTCTGACACCAAGGCACGGGTGATCGCCGCACCGATTCCTTTTGCGCCGCCGGTGATCAGCACCACACGCTCGTTCAGTGCGAGGTCCACTGCCTACGCTCCAAGTCGATATACCGTATTCGCTGCACCACCAAAGAGGCTCGCGCGCTCCGGCGCGGTCAACTGCTCGGCCCATTGCGACACCACATCAGTGACGCGGGCATAAGTTCCCGCAAGCAAGCAGACGGGCCAATCAGAGCCAAAGATGAGACGATGCGGGCCAAACGCGCTGGCAACGGTGTCGAGGATGGGTGTGATGTCGGCGTCACACCATTGCGACCACGACGCTTCCGTGACCAGCCCCGACACTTTGCACGTGACATTGCGATGTCTGCCGAGGCGGCGCACGCCCTCCCGCCATTGCTTCAGGTCACCACTCAATATCGGCGGTTTGGCGCAGTGGTCCAGCACGAACTGCACCCCCTGGCACTGGGCGACCAATCGTTCCGCAGCGGCTAACTGCGAGGGGTAGATCAGAATGTCATAGGTGAAGCCGTGCTCGCCGAGCGTGCTGATGCCCGCCACAATTTCTGGTCGTGTGAGAAAATCGTCAGGTTCGCTCTGCGCGATATGCCGGAATCCTTTCACCACCGTTTGCGTGCGACGCAGCGCAAGTCGCGCCGACAGGTCGTTCGCGGTGAGATCGACCCATCCCACAACGCCGCGGACGAATGAACTTGCTGTGGCTTGCGCGATCAGGAAATCGGTCTCGGCCTCGGATTGATCCGCTTGCACTGCGATCACAGCGTCGACGTGGGCCGCCGCCAGCGCAGGCGCGATATCGGATGGCAAATAGTCGCGCCGCAACACGAGCATGGCTGGCGTGATCCAGCCGTCGCGATGCGCGTCGTAGTGCCAGTAGTGCTGATGCGCGTCAACGCGCATGCCTTACGTCCGCACGCCGTTAAGACGGCACGCGATGTTCCCACGCGACCGCGCGCTGACGCGACACGCCCAACCCTTCCACCGACAACTCCACGACATCACCGTGCGCGAGGTAACGTGGCGGTTTGAGGCCGAGCCCAACACCAGCTGGCGTGCCGGTAGAAATCACGTCGCCTGGAAGCAACGTCATGAAGTGCGAGATATAGCTCACCATCTGCGGCACGCCGAAAATGAGTTGCGCGGTGTTGCTGCTCTGCAGTCGGACGCCGTTGACGCTTAACCACAGGGTGAGTGCGTGTGGATCGGCGATCTCGTCTCGCGTGGCACACCACGGCCCAAGCGGAGCGAAGGTATCCCAGCTCTTGCCCTTAATCCACTGGCCGCCGCGCTCCATTTGGTAGGCACGCTCCGAGTAGTCGTTGTGCAGCGCGTATCCGGCGACGTACTCGAGGGCATCTGTTTCGGAGACCAGCGTTGCACGTTTGCCAATGATGATCGCGAGCTCCACCTCCCAATCGCACTTGAGCGCACCGGGCGGCATCAGCAGGTCGTCGTACGGACCGCACAGTGCCGACGTCGCCTTGCCGAAGAGAATCGGCTCAGCCGGAATTGCCGCACCGGTTTCCGCGGCGTGGTCGCGATAGTTGAGGCCAACGCAAACAATTTTTGACGGACGCGCGATGCACGATGCCCATCGCGCCCCTTCGGCGACGTCGGGAAGGGCGGCACCGTGTGCGACAAGCCAAGACGTGAGACGACGCACACCGTCGGTTGCGAAGAACTGCTCGTCCCAGTCCTCGCCGAATCCGGTCGTGTCGCGGCGCACGCCCGACACATCTATGATACCCGGCTGCTCTGCACCTGCGGGTCCAAAACGAATGAGTCGCATAGAGGCGAAGAGGGTGGTTAACCGTGAAGACGCAAGAAGCCGCCATCCATAGGGTAGTCGGTGCCGGTGAGAAACGCCGCTTCGTCGCTCGCCAGAAAGCGTGCGAACCACGCGACTTCGTGTGGTGTGCCCATACGCCCCACTGGCTGCGTGGCCGACAACGTGGCAAACATCTCTTGCTCACGGCCGGGGTAGGTGCGCGCGAGAAACCCGTCAACGAATGGCGTATGAACGCGTGCGGGAGAAATGCAGTTGCAGCGGATGCCGCGATCGACGTAGTCGCGAGCGACCGAGAACGTCATCGCCACCACCGCACCTTTAGTCATCGAGTAGGCGAATCGATTGGCCAACCCCGCGGACGCAGCGATCGAGGCCATGTTGAGAATGACCCAGCGTTGACGTTCGGCCATACCGGCGATAACGGCACGCGTGCAGAGATAGACGCCTAGCACGTTAATGCGAAAGAGGCGTTCGAAGTCTTCACTGGTTGTGCTTTCTACGGTGCCGATGTGCGACACACCAGCGTTGTTAACCAGCACATCGAGCGCGTGCGTCGCCGCAATACGGTCGAACACTCGCTGCACGGCTGCTTCGTCACTGACGTCGCATTGGTGCGGCATCGCGAGAGCACCAAGTGCGTGCGCGACACCGGCCACGGCATCGCCATCGCGATCGATACAGTGGACGAAGGCACCAGCGCGAACGAACTCCTGCGCGATGGCCAACCCGATGCCACTCGCGGCACCGGTGACGCCGGCCACACGTCCACTGAGCATGAAGGCGCTGCCTGCACTCACCGTCACAGCGACACGCCGCGTTTCCACGGAATGAAGTCCCACTGGCCTAAGCGTTCGGCCGCCGTGATGTGTCGACCACTCGCCGTTTCGATGACAAGATCCAGGATGCGCTCACCCATCTGCTCAATCGTTACTTCCCCAGACACAACCGCGCCGCAATCAATATCGATGGTATCGGGCATCCGACGGGCGAGTGAAGTGTTGGTGGCCAGCTTGATCACGGGCGCGACGGGATTGCCGGTTGGTGTACCGAGTCCGGTCGTGAACAGAATGATGTTGGCGCCGGCAGCGGTTTGTGCCGTGGTGCACTCCACATCATTGCCGGGTGTGCACAACAAATTCAGGCCGGGCGTTGTTGCGCGAGCAGGGTAATCCAGCACGTCGGTCACCGGTGATGTACCGCCTTTCCGTGCGGCACCGGCCGACTTCATCGCATCCGTGAGCAATCCGTCGCGAATATTGCCAGGTGATGGATTCATCTCGAACCCCGAGCCAACAGCGTGCGCTTTCGCATCGTACTCGCGCATCAACTCCACAAAGCGCGTCGCCAGCTCCGGCCGAGTGCATCGTTCGACAAGTTCCTGTTCCGAGCCGAGCAGTTCGGGGAACTCGGCTAGCAGCGTGGTACCACCAGCGGCGCACAGCAAATCGGATGTGTAGCCAATGCCCGGATTGGCGGAGATGCCAGAGAATCCGTCGGAGCCCCCGCACTTGAGTCCAACGTTGAGCGCTGACAACGGCGCCGGTGCGCGTATCGCACGATTGGCTTCGACAAATCCGGCGAAGCTCTCGTGAATTGCCGCTTGCATGAGTGCGTCTTCTGTGCCCATGCGTTGCTGCTCGAATGTGAGCAGCGGTTTTGCGAAGGCGGGATCGCGACGTGCGATTTCTTCACGAAGAATTTCGACCTGCGCGTTCTGGCAGCCGAGTGACAACACGGTGGCGCCGGCGACGTTTGGGTGCACGAGGTAGCCCGCGAGCAAGCCGCAGAGGGCTCGCGTATCCTGCCGCGTACCACCGCACCCGCCCTCATGCGTGAGGAAGCGGATGCCGTCGAGCCGTGGGAACACACGCTCTTCCGACTCCGTCTGTTTCGCGTCCACCTGTTCAAGGGGACCGCCAGAACGGTAACGCCGTGCCAACTCCCGAACGGTGAGTCGATGACGCTCTGGCTGACCGTAACCGAGTTCGCGATCGAACGCCGCCTGCAGTGCGCGCACGTTGCGATTTTCACAGAACACCATCGGCAGCACAAGCCAGAGGTTGCGCGTACCGACGCGACCATCCGCCCGGTGGTAGCCGTCGAAGGTGCGGCCGACCAAGTGCGTGATATCGGGTGCATGCCACCGCCGCGCGACTGGCGTGCCGAGGTCAATCGGGGCGTTGTCGTGACGCACATTCTCGGTAGTCAGCGCCTCACCGCGCGCGATGCGTTGTGTAGCTCGCCCAACCAGAACACCGTACATGACGATCGCGTCGCCGACTTCCGTGTCGCGAACGAGCACCTTGTGCTTCGCCCGCACGTTGGTGACGAGCGTTATGGGTTCGCCTCCGTGCAGGATGCTGTCGCCCGCCGCGAGATCGGTGAGGGCCACTAACACCGTGTCATGCGCGTGGATCTGCAGGGAGCGACGAGGGATCACGCTTTCGGTCTGAGGAGAGCCAACGTTGAAGTATGCCGACGGACGACGGTCGAAAGTACCGGTCCGGCGTCTTTCCCGCGAGGCGAACGCGACGCGACTTCGTTCTCGCGAGGAGGGCCCGTGCTAGGACGCAGCTTCCGCGAGGATGGCCAACGCCTCCTCCCGCACGTGGGCGACGCATGTCTCAACGTCCGCCATACGCGTACGAAAACTGAGCACACACACGCGGGCGAGGTAGCGGCCGTCGTGCACGCACCCGGAGAGCATCACCTTGCCGCGTGCGGTGACGCGTTCAACCAGCTGTTGCGTGGCCTCGTTGCGCGCTTCCTGTGTGTCGAACGCGGGCGAGGAGAGATGGAACGCGAAGAGCGACAGTTGTGGCTCGGCGTCGATGACGATGCCCGGAATGTCGCGCACCTGCTCGTGCGCCCACAGCGCGAGCGCACGCTTTTCGGCGATCGCGGCGCGGTATCGTGCCACGCCAAACATTTTCACACACATCCAGACGCGCAGTCCGGGGAAACCGCGCGAGAGTTCCGGGCCGTGCTGCGCCGGATCATAAAACTCGTCCTGGTTGTCCGGCAGATATCCCGCGGTGACGGTGTGCACGGCCCGCAGTGCGCGACCATCACGCACGAGCAGCGCGCCTGTACCGTACGGCAGGAAGAGGCCTTTGTGCGGATCGAGCGTCAGTGAATCGGCGCGGGACAGTCCCTGCAGCAGCGGGCGCAACGCAGGACACAGGTGAAAGAACGCGCCGTACGCACCGTCAACGTGATGCCACAGTTGCTGAGCAGCACACAGATCAGCGATCGCGTCCAGCGGGTCCACAGCACCGGTGTTGGTGGTACCAGCCGACGAAGCAACAAAAAATGGGCGCAACCCCTGTGCACGATCGGTTGCGATGGCAGAGCTTAGCGCGGCGACATCCATACGGAAGTGTGCGTCCACGGCCACCATGCGTACGCGATCCGCTGCAATGCCGGCAAGCTTGGCCGCCTTGTTAATGCAGTGATGCGCCTGCGTCGACGTGTAGAGTGTGCCCTGTCGGATGTCCGTCCCGAGCAACTGTTCGCGCGCGCAGACGATGACGTTGAACGTTGCGCCCGATCCGCCGGTGGTGAACAGACCGGCGGTTTCACGAGGGAAACCCATCCAGTCGCGCATCCAGTCCAGCGCATTCGCTTCCAGCTGCACCAGTGCCGGCGCAGCCTGCCACACACCGGTATATCGATTGGTCGTATCGGCGATGAAGTCGGCGAGGGCCGCCGGATACACACCACCACCGGGGATATACGCCAGATAGCCCGGACCCGGCGTAGTGAACGAACGCGGAATGCACTCGCGAAACAACAGGTCGAGCAGCGGTTCGACTTCTTCGCCATGCTCGGGGGCCACCTCTCGCAGCGCGCGACACAATTCCGCCACGTTCATGTCGCCACGTGACGGTTGACTGGCCAGCGTGGCGAGATGCGCGACCGATCGTTCCAGCACCGCCTGCCCCATCGCCAGCATTTGTGCTGGCGAAAACTCCATGGTCGCCGCGTCGTTCGGCGCAAATAGCGTGTTGCGAATCGGTGTCATGACCGATACGGTAACGGTGCCCATGCACGCCGACAACTGAGGCGCAGGCAGTTTCTTCCACTCCTTCTTACGCGCGCTGTTCATCCGCTCCCGGGCGCGCGATCTGATCAACACGAACTCGACAGGCCATGCCAGAGCGCCATCTCTCCCCTGCATTGTCGACCCTTGCTGTCGCGCTGTGGTGTGGGTGGGCAACCGCTTGCGGCATAGGACGCAGCCGCGAGCCGCTGACGATGCGGAACGACCGTGGGACACCTCGTGCACTGCTGCTTGATCCAGCAAACTCGGCGTGGCGCGTGGCGGCACCAGCGCGGTCGCATCTTCGTTTTCAGACGACGAAAGGAGACTACACACTCGAGTTGGTGCGCGCATACGGACCGATTGGCGCGGACCGTCTCTACAATCTTGTGCGACTGGGCTACTACAACGACACGCGCGTGCATCGTGTCCGCGCGGGATACATTGCGCAGTGGGGCTTGCACGGCGATTCTGCAGTGAACGCCGTATGGAAGGGACGGTACATCCCCGATGATGCACCGCGGTCGCACAACACGCGCGGCACGTTCGCCTTCTCATACGAAGGGCCGGGACGCGACAACACCCGCAACACGCATCTCTACGTCAACCTCGCCGACAACGTGCGCAACGACGCCGAGCCATTTACGGTGCTCGGTACCGTCGTCGACGGCATGTCGGTGCTGGACAGTCTCTACAGCGGGTATGGCGAGGAGTCGGGTAGCGGCGTGCGACAGGGCAAGCAGGGTCCGCTCGAACGGGGCGGCAACGCGTTTATGGACCGCGAGTACCCTAAGCTGGACCGGATTATTCGGGTGACAATTCGCTTGCCGCAGTGATCCGAGGATCTTCGGCAAACTCGAGCACCACGACTGGCACCAATGTGTCAGGACCACGTTCCGGTAACGTGACCTGCATGCCGTCGGCGATGGGCGTCACGTCGAACATCACCGACGGGTCTTCCAACAGATATGCGCGTCGTGGTGTCGTGCGAAGTGCTGGCAACGTCAGCGCACCGCCACGCCAGGTGTCGATAAAAACATTGAGGCGACGATGCTGCGCCGTGACACGCGCTGGAGCATTCACCAATGGCGTGCCACGCGAGCGGTAGATCGCACTCCCGTTGACGCGCAACCACGCGCCGATACCGCGCAAGCCATCCAGGCTTTCCTGCGGAAATTGCCCATCACCCATTGGACCGACGTTGAGCAACAAGTTGCCGCCTTTCGATGCCGTCTCCACCAACAACCGCACCAGAGTTGGCACCGACTTGTAATCGTGATCGAACTTGGAATACCCCCAGTTCTCGTTCATCGTCATGCACGTTTCCCAATCCGCGCCAGCGAGCACCGACTCGGGCACCTTGAGCTCCGGCGTGATGTAGTCGCCGGCGTTTCGGTACGACGGATTTGACGCGGCGTCTTTTGGAGCGCCCACGTCCACCCGGTCATTGATGATGATGTTTGGTGCGATCGATCGACAGTACGCGGCAAGTTGTGTCGCCAGCGCATGTGTCCACGTCGCCTCCCACTGTCCGTCGAACCAGAAAATGGATATGTCACCATAGTTGATGAGCAACTCACGCAGTTGTGCGCGCATGAACGCCACATAGCGCGTGAAGTTAGCACCCGTTGCGTCGCGTATCTCCCAGTCGCGACGCGGCAGGTAGTCAGGATGATACCAATCCATGATCGAGTAGTACCACCCAATGCGCATGTCGTGACGACGACAGGCCGTGGCAATCTCCCGCATGATATCGCGCTTGAACGGTGTCGACATCACGTCGTACGTGGTGGCCTGCGAACGAAAGAGTGAGAACCCCTCGTGATGTTTGGTGGTGAGTACGATGTACTTCTGCCCGGCATCTTTCGCTGCGCGCACCCACGCGTCGGCGTCAAAGTGCGTCGGGTTAAACTGCCCGACGAGCGGGGTGTACTCGTCGTGCGGAATTTTCGCATTGTTGCGAATCCATTCGTGCGATCCGGTGGCCTTCCCTTTCCACTCGCCGCCGAGTGTGGAGTAGAGACCAAAGTGGATGAACATGCCAAAGCGCGCGTCGCGCCACCACGCCATGCGATCGACCGCGTCTGGTACGTCAGCGTCGCGGTTGCTGGTGGCAATCTTACCTCGCATGTGCGGGAGCCGAGCACCGAACGTAAGCCCGGCACTGCCAAGGCCAGCGAGCTGCAGAAAATCTCGACGATGCATCGTGGGATCAGAGAGTGTAGTGGTGGTCAACTCGCAACGCGACGAGTGGCTCGCTCAGCCCATGCAGTGTGGCGAGCACCAGAACAGCAGTGACGCTTCGGCATCGCGTCGTCGTCGCGTTCGTGCTACACGTGCGCGCGCTACGGCTCATCAACAATCTCCCCATAGTCAATGAACAGTTCCTCGCCAGCCGCGATGTCTCGCGTGGCCTCGAAGTAGTCACCGTCATCAATCGATCGAACGTTCGGCGACTCCGAATGATTGAGATAGCACGCCACATCCATACGTTTGAACCCAGTTGTCGGCACAAAGTAGTGCGCTGCGTCATACAGGCAGTAGGTCTCGACTAGCAGTCGCGAATGCGTTGGCAGGGAAAGCACCTCCGCAAGTGTGAGTGCCGTCCAGCTGTCCGCAGGGTCCGGCGGCCCAAACATCGCGCGGCAACCGCTCGGGATGTCGCGCAGCGCAAACACACCAATGCCGTCGATTGTCGATGGCTTGAGCATGACGTACGTGTGGTGTTGCAGTTCGGACAGCAAGAAGGCGCGGCGAGCCGCATCACCAGACATGCGGTCATCTTACCCAGCGCCCGGTACCGCAGCAACTCCGGCGGAGCGCCGCACGCGCATAGACAGCAACGGGCACTGTTCTGCAGATTGGATGGACACACGCATCCCGAGGCTCTCCGTGCTCCTGTCCCGTCAGTCGCTCTCCGCTGTGCTCACCATCGCGTCGCTCGCCGTCTGTCGGCCGGTCGTCGTGCGCGCTCAATCCGCGTTCGACGCTGCCAGCATTCTCGGGCCACGCTGGCGAATGATTGGGCCGTTTCGCGCCGGTCGCACCAAGGCCGCCGTGGGCGTGCCGAGTCAGCCAAACGTGTTCTACATGGGCATGGTGAACGGCGGCGTGTGGAAGACGACGGACTATGGTCGCATCTGGACGCCCATCTTCGATGCACAGGCAACTGGCTCCATCGGCGCGATTGACGTGTCGGTGTCGAATCCCAACGTCATCTATGTGGGTTCCGGTGAAGGGTTGCATCGACCGGACCTCGCCACCGGCGACGGCATCTACAAATCCACCGACGCCGGCAAAACGTGGGCGCACGTTTGGGTGAATAACAACCAGCAAATTCCGCGACTGGCGATCGACCCAACCAATCCGAATCGCGTATTCGCCGCCGTTCTCGGTCATCCCTACGGTCAGAATCCAGAACGCGGCATTTACCGCACGACGGACGGCGGCAGCACATGGCAGAAGGTGTTGTATAAAGACGAGTACACCGGCGGCGCCGAAGTGCAGATTGCGCCCAACGATCCGAATACGGTATACGCGGCCCTCTGGGATTCACAACTCGGTCCATGGGAAAACTCCAACTTCTCCGGACCGAACAGTGGTCTCTTCAAAAGCACAGACGGCGGGACGACGTGGCGGCAACTAAC
>JAYSVL010000593.1:0-3147 GCA_043718595.1 Gemmatimonadaceae bacterium | reverse complement strand
GTGACCGACTACGCGCGCCTCGAGCGTAGTTAACGGTAACAGTCCGGAAGACCGCTGCGCTTGCGTTGCAGAGTTCTGAGTCCGGAACCACCAGGCGCAGTCAGTGTTTCGCACCAACGTTGAACACGTACGTGGTGCGCGAGACGTCCCACTCGGTGGGGGCTCCACCCACCTTGCGGCTCGCCAGAGCCGATCGCAGCATCTTTGGCCCCGCCGAAGTAAGTGGCAGGTGCACAACGCCTTTGGCGTCCGCATTAAAAGCGACGCGGGTGACGGTCGCCGCCGCCGCACTGTCAACGCCGGACGCGAGATCCACGCCAATGCTGGCAACCGGTGCGCCATTGCCCAGCACCTTCACGTGGAGCGTGTCTCCGACATGAACATGCGCCGGATCGTTCAACGCCACGAACTCCAGGCGCAGGCCGGCCGCCTTGCCGAATGCGCGCGGACCGCCAGCACCAACTTGCGCGATCGTCGCAGCGTACGACGCCGCAGTGAAAATGACGCTATCGAGTCCGGCCAGGGTGTTTTCGCGCTCCAGTCGCTCCGCTTCAGCGGTGCCGCCCTCGGCTTTGAGGAAGCGAATCACTCCCGCTGGTGTCGATCGCGTAACACGTGAGGACAACCCCACAACAATGAGGTACTGCCCCGCGGCCGCCGGTTTTTGTTGTAGTCGGAGGGAGGTGCCCTCAACCGACATCGCCGTAATCTTCGTCGACGACGATGCGCCTATGATGCGGGCGTCCACAACCCGATCCGGTTGAACGGCAGTTCCCGCTGGAAAGTTGCCTCCCCCTTGGCGTCCGTTGACGAGCACCGTCGCATCGGCAGCGAAGGCAAACAGATCCGGAATGATCCAGAAATCGTGCGCGGCGGCCGTTGCCGCACCCACCACACTGGCTACAGCGGTCATGGCGAGCAATCGCGCCATGGGGCGACGTGAGCGTGTGCGTGAGGCGCTGAGCATGGGAAGACTCCGGCAAGTGGACGCTGAATACGAACGGTGACAGCACGCTGGATGTTACAGCGCCTTTTACATACTGTAAAGGGCGGATCTACCGCGATGTTCTGTGCATCACTCTCTGACCGCCCCCCCCATGCATGCCGTTGTCTGCCGCCCTTTTCGCCACGCGTCTCGCCGCCTCGCGTTCGTCGCGGTGTTACTCACGTGCTCGGCGTCCTTGCTTGCCGCACACGACTTCTGGTTGATCCCCGACGCGTTTGCCGTCACGCCGGGTGGTCGGGTCGCGCTCAGCGGTCAAACGTCGAGCCTGTTCCCGACCAGTCTGTCGGCCGTGACCCCCGACCGCATCGTCGAGGCACGGGTGGTGACCGCGAACGCGATCGTGCAAGTCAAAAATGCTTCGGTGAATCGCAACGCACTGCGGTTGTCCTTTCGACCCACCGGATCAGGCCAGCACGTCGTTGGTGTGCAGCTCAAGCCGCGGAATGTGCGTGAATCTCCGGCCAGCTTTCGGCGCTATCTCGACCTCGAGGGAGCACCCGAGGCTCGGCAACGCTACGAGCGTGCCGGGCTCCTGGGGAACGCGGACGGTGACAGCATCACGCGTCGTTACGCCAAGTATGCGAAAACGATCGTCGAAGTGGGCGGCGGAGCGCGTGCGTTTCACCGATCGCTCGATCACCCGCTGGAATTCATTCCGTTGTCTGACCCTTCCGCACTGCGCGTTGGCGATACGCTGCGCGTGCAGCTGCTCCTTCTCGGGACGTCGGCGCCATTGGCGCGACTGCACAGCGGCTCGGTAGCGATCAACGCGTCGACATTGCGCGACACTGCGGCAGCGAGACTGGCGGCTCGCGACGATGTTTCGCTTGAGACGGACAGTATGGGCGTTGTGGCTATCGGCATCACGCGACCGGGACTCTGGAACGTGCGAACACTGCAGATTGTACCGGCAATCAAGGGATCAGGCGCGGATTGGGACGTGCACTGGGCAACGCTGGTGTTCTCGGTTTCACGCCGCTGAGCGGCACAATGGCATCGGAAGCGACGGAGAAGGACCTCAAACGCGACGGGATCGATCCGGGAGCCGCCGTCGGCGCGCCACACAAGCACAACTAACGGGCGGCGATCAATTCGACGCGACGTGCAGACTGACGACTACAGCACCGACGCGATCTGTTCGCGTACCCAGTCGGGATCGCGCAACACGAGGTGGTGATCACCGCCGCGCAACACACGCAGCGTGCAGCCTGCATGCGACGCCGCGAGCGTGCGCACCGTGGTCAGCGGCGCTGTCTCATCACGATCACCGTGCAAACAGAGCAGCGGGACATTCCCGGCAAGGTGCCGCAAGTCGGCGCCCACATTGTAGTGGAAAATCACTTCTTTTGTGGTTGACGTTGACGAACGCCACGTCATCTGCAACAAATCCTCGGCGACATCAGGCGGAACGTTTGTGATCAAGCGCGGCAACAATGGGCCGAGCACACGTCTCGTGACCAGACAGGCGAGCGCGAGGGGGACGGTGTGCGTCGTCACCCACCCTTGCGCACCGCGACGCCGGAAGAACCCCTGCGCTTGCTCCTCGTCGCCATAGTAGGGCAAACTGACCAGCACGAGCTGACGAATCTCTCGCGGATAGCGACTCGCGTATGCCACGGCCAAACGTGCACCGAGCGAATGCCCGACGAGTACGAGTGGACCATACGTCTGGGCTGTCGGGCCGATCACCTCATGCAACGCCGTCACATGACGGTCCACGGTGTAAGTGGTCCACGGCTTTGGTGACTGACCAAAGCCCAGCAGGTCGATCAAGAGCAGTCGAGCACGCGCGGCCAGTGGCTCGACCCTGCTGCTCCAATAGCGCGTCGTCGCGCCGAGCCCCGGGAGAAACACCACGGACAGATCGCCCGCGCCAAGTGTGCGGCTGAATAGCGGCCGGTTTGCGTCGTCGCCACGATCTCCCTCACTGAGCGCAATCGCTGTTATCCCAACGGCGACGGCGCCAATTGCCATACCGGTGCGCTTAAGCAGCGCGCGGCGTGAGACCGTGCGGGTCACACTTCGGCGGCCGCGAGCCTTGTGCGTAACGTCAAATGCGGCTCCGCAATGCCTCGGGTGTCCATTGCTGCAGCCACGTCGTCATCACCGTCATGCTGCCGGTGATCATCAAGACGCCAACG
>JAYSVL010000592.1:0-3156 GCA_043718595.1 Gemmatimonadaceae bacterium | reverse complement strand
AATGTTGACGAACAAGCGTTGCACGCCCTGTCCAAACACGGCTTGTTCGCGTGCTTCGGCCGTGTAGACCTTCACAATACGAATGCCACCAATCGTTTCCGCTAACCGTCCAGTGACTTCGGCCGTGATCACACTGCGTTCGCGAAAGATTGGTCGCAAGCGTTTGAAGGCTATCGCCATGCCACCACCAAAGATCGCCAGGAACACGACCGTCGCCGTCGTCAGGCGCCAGTTGAGATACATCAGCACACCCATCGCACCGGCGGCACTCACCAGTCCACCCACCAGCTGAATGAGTCCCGTGCCAACCAGATTGCGGATCCCTTCCGGGTCGTTCATCACGCGTGACACCAACGCGCCGGTTTTTGTGCCGTCAAAAAAACGGACGGGCAACCGTACGAGATGCGCTTGCACATCTTCACGCAGTTTGGCGATCGCCTGTTGCGCGGCAACGCTCACCACTTGTGACAGGGAGAACGACGTAATCGCCTGAATCAGCGTGGCACCACCACCAATCAGGGCGAGCGGTACGAGCAATTCGTGACGCCCTTTCGTCACCACTTCGTCGATCAGGTACTTGGGTGCGAACGGCAGCACAAAACCAGCGGCGCGGCTCACCAGCATGAGCGCAAATCCTATCCCCACCGATTTGCGGTGCTCCCAGATGAGCCTACGGGCCTCCGCCCACGCGCGTTTGGTGTCGTATTTCGGTTTTTTCGGTTTCTCAGCCATTCGTGCAAAATATCATGGCGTGCCCGTCGTTGCGGGCGGCGTCCGGAGCGGTGAGGTACCTTTCGTATCTGTGTTGCTCCTCGCGCCGGTCGTCCGGGCGCAGCCCTATCCGCTTTGAACTCCTCCGGGATGCAAAACCCCGACGCCGATTTGCTCGCAAAGGTCGAAGTGCTCGCCGACCTTGAGCCCGATGTGAACGAACTCATGATTGCGCACGAAGCCAAGCGCATTCTGTGGTTTCCCTCGGAACTGCTCGCCCCACCACCCGACACCGATCCGGACGCGCATATCCGGCAGTTGCGCGAGCGGGCCAAAGGCATCGGCCTCCCCGGTCGCGTCGCGCTCGCCCTCAATCTCCTCACCGAGGAAGGTCTGCCGCACTTTCACCGCCTGCTGGCCGTCTACCTTGGCAGCGATTCGTTCTGGTCGCGGTGGACCAATCTGTGGACCGCTGAAGAAGACCGGCACGGTGCCGTGTTGCACGATTACATGCACGACAGTCGCATCCTCGATAATCCGGTGTTGGAGCGGATGCAGTTCGAGTATCTGCGATCGGGCTTTGAGCCGACGTGGGATCGCGATCCCTATCGCATCTTTGTCTACACGTCATTGCAAGAGCGGGCGACGCAGGTGAGCCACAGCAACACCGGCAAACTGGCCAGCGAGTACGAACCACTCATTGGCGAGGTGTTGTCGAACGTGGCCAAAGAAGAAGCGCGTCACTACGTATTTTATCGCGCGATCTTTGAGAAGGTGCTGAAGCGCGATCCCAATCGTGCGCTCGTCTCGGCGGCCGAGCTCATGCCGTCGATTGACATGCCCGGCGTGAACATGCCGCACTTTCGCGAGATGGCGGACGTGATTCGTCGCGCCGGTATTTATGGGCCGCGAGACTATCTCAAGATCGTCGAGGAGCTGATTCGTTTTTGGGCGATCGACAAGATCGATGGGCTCAACGAGATCGGTCGCAAAGCGCAGGAGAAGATCATGGCCGTGCCCGCGCGTCTTGAACGTGTCGCTGACATGATGGAAACGCGGAGCCGAGCGAAGACATTTTCGTTTGCTGTGGCATTTGCGCAGGAATTTGCGATGGACTAGCTCTTGGGTGACGTCCTCTTGCAGTGAACGTGTCTCACATCGTACGTTCGATCGCGCGCAACTTAGTGAGCACATCATGCAAGTCGCGGTGATCGGCATCCGGATGCCCCATCTGCTCCCGCTCCACCTGATGCAGATGGCGGCCTACTTGCGCATCACTCGCCCCGCGGGCGAGCAGCGCGTACACATCATGCGCCTGCGTCTCGTACGTGTGCGCATCATGCGAGGCCATCGGATCCCACAAACTCGCGAGGGCCTCGCCAATGGCTCGTTCCGCGTCTGCGCGTGGCACCGACATGCGTTGCTCCGGGTTGACTACGCCTTGCTGCTCGGGCGCCGGTTGCTGCGGCCGCCAGTGAATAGCGTGCGCTCCCACAACCGAAAGCGCAATCGTTCAAGCGCTGCGCCAATTCGTCCGACCTTCCCAGACTCAGTATGTGCGTAGGCCAGCGACACCACCATCGGGGCCAGTGCTTCCGGATCGATCCGCGTACGTGTCGGCTGAATCTGGCAGACGCGCACACCGGCGACGTCCTGCGCACGAACAGCAATGTCAGCGAACGCATGCGCAATGCGACGACGCGCTTCGGCGTACGCGGCGGAGTTTCCTGGTGCAGCGCCACCAACCAGGGAGTCGACATTCACCAACAACCCGCCACCGGACGCGCTGAGGCAACGCATCGCAGCCTCGGCACCGTTCTCGTAGCCGAGCGTAATGAATTCCGACGTGCTGGCATACGGGTCCGATGGCGTGCCGTCGTTCGGTCCAGGTGACGGCGGCGCGTAGTTAATCCAGATGTCAACCCGCCCGAACTTCTTCATCGCCGCATCGGCAAGCCCCCCGGCGGACTTGGCATCTAACATATCAGTGACGTGGGCCAGCGTACGTGCCTTCATCCGATCGCACTCGCGACGCAAACCGTCAAGCGCCTGCTCGCGCCGAGAGGCAATGACGAGATCATCACCGCGCAACGCAAATTCAAGCGCAATTGTGCGCCCCGGCCCGCTCGATGCCCCGGTAACGACCACAACTTTCCGGTTGGCACGCGCGGATGGAACGCGATTTCCCATAATGCGGCGAAGCAGAGTCTTGAGGTTCATTCGACGTTGCAGGGTTCCTTTCGGATCAACGTCACGATGACCAGAAGCAAATGGGTTTGGGACGCGCTCGTGTTCCGACCGCCACAGCCGCAATTGGAGAATATCATCGGAGTGTCGCACCGGGTACTGCGTGAGGCCTGCGTGAGAGAGGAGGTGATACCCCGCTTGCCGCCAGAGGGTGCGCGCGGCCAGACCGTCGGAACGTGTGATCAGGTCGAAGTCCCG
>JAYSVL010000591.1:0-9583 GCA_043718595.1 Gemmatimonadaceae bacterium | reverse complement strand
GCCTGCGCACGGGTGCGTCGAACGTTCTACACGGCGCCTCTTGCCATTCCGAGGTTGTGGTGACGAGCGTTACGTATGACAACTCGGTTGGCTCGGTGATGGACGACAGCACGTCGGATGCGGAAGTGACCGCTCTCCTGCATCGCTGGGCGGGCGGCGACGCTCCTGCTGGGGACGAACTCTTTGCGCTCGTGTACGAAGAGTTGCGAACCGTCGCGCGACGCCAACGACAGCGATGGCGAGGCGAGGACACACTCGACACCACGGCACTCGTGCACGAGGTCTATTTGCGCATGAGTGGCGCGACGGGGTTCACCCTACTCGATCGCGCGCACTTTTATGCGGTGGCGGCGCGCGCAACGCGCCATATCCTCAGCAACTATGCACGCCGAGCACGCGCCGGAAAGCGCGGGTTTGGTAGCGGCGTATCCCTCGACCGCGTTGAAGCGTTAGCCGTGCCGCAGGGCGATCACCGTGCGGAAGCGCTGGACCGACTGTGGGACCTGGAGACGGCGTTGCAACAACTCCAGCAGATGCATCCGCGACCGTGTCGCGTCGTCGAGTGCCGGTACTTCGGTGGCCTGTCGATACCGGACACCGCGCTGGCACTCGGCATTTCCGAAGCGACCGTGAAGCGTGACTGGTCGCTCGCGCAAGCGTGGTTGTATCGCGAACTCCGACAACACGCCCCGTCATGACGGACGACGCGTCAGCATCTGCCGCGGCCTGGGAACGACTGAGCACGCTGTTCGAGTCGGCGATGGCACTGTCGCCGGACAAACGACAGACTTTTCTCGACTCGGTGAGCGAAGAGGATGCACCACTGCGCACCGAGCTCGCCGCGCTGCTCGCTGCCGCTGACGACGCACCGGTGTTTTTGCGTGCACTTGCCAGTGACGTGATCGCCCCGACCTTCGATGTCGCCGCCGCAACGCCAGACGATCGCCCGTTCACGGAGATTTCGCTCGCCTCGCCGCGCCTGTTGACAGGAAGTCGCATCCGCCACTACGACGTCCTGACGCCGGTCGGCGCGGGTGGCATGGGGGTCGTCCACCGTGGACGCGACACGCGTCTCGGACGCGATGTGGCGCTCAAGTTCCTGTCGCCGGACAATTTCTCTGACCCCAGTGCGCGTCACCGACTGGTGCGAGAAGCGCAGGCGGCATCGGCACTGGACCATCCGAATGTGTGTGCCATGCACGCGATTGAAGAGACCGACGACGGTGGTCTCTGTCTCGTCATGAGCTACTGCGCTGGCGGAACGTTGCGTGATCGTTTGCGCGCCGGCCCCATGACTGTCCTCGAAGCGGTGAAGATCGCGACGCAACTGGCGAGCGGTCTCGCCAGCGCGCATCAGCGGCACATCGTGCATCGCGATCTCAAGCCGGCAAACGTCGGTTTCGCTGACGGCGACGTCGCAAAGATTCTGGATTTTGGTGTCTCTGTGCGCATTGGCGTTGACGACACGGTCAGCGCACACGGCACGTCGACATTTGCTGGAACGCTGTCGTATGCCGCGCCGGAGTTACTGCGCGGTGGTGCACCAGATGTGCGCACGGATCTGTGGGCGCTTGGTGTTGTGTTGTACGAAATGCTGGCCGGTCAGCGGCCATTCGCAGGCGCAACGGAAGCGTCGTTGCTCTACGCGATTCTAGATCACGAGCCGGCGCCAATCGTGCGCAGCGATGGGGAGTCCATCCCCGATGCCCTGAGTGCACTCGTAAATGAGCTGCTGTCGAAGGCACCAACACGGCGTCCGGAGAGCGCCGATGTCGTGCTTTTGCGCCTGCGGTCCCTCGACACAGCCTACGCGACGGTCCCCGCGCCTCGCAGCACATCGCTCACGCTGACGTGGCGACGGCACCGCACACGCTGGGCCGTAGGCGGTGGTGTCATCGTCATCGCGGCACTCGCCGTGTTCGTCTTGCGACGATCGCCAACTGCCGAACCGATTGCGTCGGTGACGCGAGCGGTGCAACCACTTCCCACACTCGCCGTACTGCCATTCTCCGTGCGCGGCGGCGCGGACGCCGAATACCTGCGCGACGGTATGGTGGACTTGCTGACCCCGGCCTTTGATGCCACCGGACTGGTTCGCGGTATTGACCCAAACGCCGTACTCGGCGCCGCGCGCCAACTGGTGACCACCATCCTCGATTCTGCATCGGCGCGCGCCGTGGCCGAGCGTGTTGACGCCGACCGATATGTGGTCGGGAGTGTGGTGCGCACAGGATCGACGCTCACGGTACGAGCCACGCTGTATCGGGCGGGTGGCGATGAGGCAGCGCGCGCACAAGTGGTAGTGCCCAATGCCGACGGGTTATCGATGGGAGTCGAGTCGCTCGTGCGTCAGCTCGCCACCGCAGAACTGCGGGCGCCCGGTGATACCGTGTCCGCGCTCGCCGCGTCGACCACCACATCCACTCGTGCGTTGCGCGCCTATCTCGACGGCGAGCGTGAGTTGCGCGACGCGCGCCCCGCTGCCGCCGTCGTACACTTTGCAGAGGCCGTCAAGGCGGATTCCCAGTTCGCACTGGCGTGGTATCGGCTGGCACGAGCCGCACGGTGGAGCGATGTCGATTCCCTCAACGCCATCGCCACACGACGCGCGTTCGCCCTCGTCTCGTCATTGCCGCTGCGGCTCCAGCAGGTGGTGCGCGGCTACAACGCGCTCCGCTTCGGTAGCCCAATCGATGCGGAGCGTCAGTTTCGCGCGATTGTCTCCGACTATCCGACCGACGTTGACGCGTGGATGCTGCTTGGCGAAACGCTCTTCGACAATAACCAATACGCCGGACGACTGACGAGCGAAGCGACACCAGCGTTTGAGCGCGTGATGCAATTGGATCCGCGCAATCGTGAAGTGACCGTGTACCTCATGGAACTGGCATCGCGCGCCGATCAACGCGGGTTGCTGGACACGCTCTTCATGATGTATTTCAGTCCCAACAGTGCTGGCGAACAGCCGGGCATACGCGACACCTACCTGGCTTTACACGCGCGACGCGTGCGGGGCGCGGAACGCAACATCGACGACCCAGCGAGTGCGCAACTTGCGCTACGTCGCGCCGGATCGGATGCGCGCGACCTGCGTGCCGCTCGACGCTTCGCAACCGTACTCGTCGCGCCTGCCAACAGCGTTGCTATGCGCGTCGACGGACAACTGGCACTCGCCTCGCTCGACGTCGCAGCGGCGCAAATCGCGTCGGCCGAACGCCACTGGCGCGCCGCCGCAGCACTTGATGCGAACGCAACGTTGCTGCACCGCGCCATGACGTTGACTGCTCCAATGGTCTCGGTTGCGCCCGACACATTGCGCGCGCTTCGTCAGGCTCTGTCGGTCGCTCCCACCGTTGCTGTTGACGGACTGTCGCGCGACGAGCAGGTCGCCTTGCGCGCCTATCTGGGCGGCTTGCTCAGTCTCCGGCTCGACGATACGGCATCGCTTGCGCGCGCGGAGCAGCAAATCGCGCGCACCGGCACGGGCAACCGCGTGAGCCCACCACTCGGCGAAGCGCTACGCGGGCATCTCGCCCGAGCGCGCGGTGATCTTGCAGCGGCGGCGCTTGCCTTTGAAAACAGCGTGCTCGCGTTGCCCGCACCAGTGAGGGCGCGCGTGCCTGCACTGCAGCAGTACGCCGATCGGTTCGCGCATGCGGAGGCACTGCGAGCGCTGGGTCGCAACGACGAGGCGAATCGCTGGTACGCATCGTTGCGCGATGGCCCATCGCTGTGGGGCGCACCATACCTGCAAGTCGCACTCGAGCGCGCCAACCAGCGGTAACACGTTGGTGTGGCTCAGAGCGACTGGAAGGAGATCGTTACCGACACCACATCGCCTGCGCCCTTGCTGCCGCGAATGTGTTTCGGCACAGCAAGCAGCGTGCGACCGTCCTTCCCACGCCACACACTCGTGTTCCACGTCGTTCCGTCGACAGTCGCCTCAACCGGGGTCCGTCCCCAACCGTGGGTGACCGGCGGGGCGAGGCGATCGGGGATTGGCGCAAAGGTCCAGCCACCCTTGCGGGATACTGGAACAACGTGGCGCGACAGCGTCCGCCGAACGTCATCGATTGCCCTCCCTGAGCCGCGACCGTGTCATCTGCCGCCGCGATCGAGTGTCCCGAACGCGCCGTCTGGATCAATAGCATCGGCAATCGCCTGCAGCCCACGCCGTACATACTCGAACTGCTCAACCGGCAGCGTGGCGGCAAACTCAGCTTCAATCTCGTTCACCAGTTCGAACACGTTCGCCATCAGTCGTCGCCCACGCGCGGTAAACGCCACCATGGTGATTCGCGCATCCAGCGGTGACGACTGCCGAATCACGTAGCCGCAGTCTTCAATGGACCGAAGCAATTGGCCGGCCGCCTGGCGGGACACGCCAGCCCGTCTGGCCAACACGCCGATCGGTGTGCCGCCAAGATCAAGATTGGACAGCAGCGTGGGAAACGCCGGCGCAAAGTCGTGAAAGCCGCGCTGTCGCAGGCCGTCCACCATCCGGCGGTTGTACTCGCGCAGCGTGCGGGTCAGCGAACGGTAGAGTCGGCTGTTGCGGTAGGACTGTAGTTCCGGCGATGGGCGAGGCGGTCGCGGCATGTGGCCCAATATACGAAAGTGCCTTGCCAAATAATAGGAAATCTAGTTTCCTATACCTGTCGTATATCCTGTACGGCACGCCGCCGCACGTTTCCCCAGCACGCGAGGATGAGATGACCAGTACACATGCCGCCGCCAACCGTAGCCTGGTACAGGGTTTCTTCGAAGCACAAGACCGGCTTCGTGGCGGACCCGACGCCGCCTTGTGCAGTGCCGACTATGCCGTGGAGTTGGGTGGATATCCGCCGATGCCGCTCGCCGGACACGAGCAGTTCGCGCTCGCATTTTACGCCGGGTTTCCCGACCTGCGGCATGAACTGCTCGAGATTATCGCCACAGACGATGCCGCGGTGGTGCGATTCGCGCTGCACGGCACACACACGGGAACCCTGTTCGGTATTCCGGCGACGCAACGCGCCGTGCGCATCGTCTGTAACGTGATCTTGCACATTGCAGATGCTCGCGTGGTGCGGCTGCAAGGCGTGTTTGATGAAGCCGGCATGCTGCGGCAAATCGGCGTGCTCCCCGCCTGACATCTGATCCCGGTGCGTGATTGACAAGGGGTCGCCGCGCGGGAGATTGCATCGCGTGAACGCACTCCGGGCAATCGCGATCATCTGCGCGCTGGCGCACAACGTTTCGGCGTCCATACCGGCACGTACGATGCTGGCGTGCGGCGCCGAGGAGCGAACTTGGCGCGGGGCAGCAGTGCCGGTCGACACATGGTGTGGGAACCGCACGCTCGGTGTCTGGATGCGCGATTGAAGGAAACGCCGCGCGTCCTCACGGCACTCGGCGCAGCACTCGTTGTCGGTGGTCTCATTGGTGCGTCCGGCAATGCCACATTGCTGGCTGTAGCTGACGCGCTGGCGCCGATCGGCACGTTGTGGGTGAATGCCATTCGTATGACCGTCATCCCGCTCGTTGTCGCGTTACTGATTACCGGCGTTGCGTCCGCCACCGACGTAAAGGCGATTGGGCGTATTGGCCGCCGGTCGCTGGTGGTGTTTGTCGCGTTGTTGTCGTTGACCGCTGCCGTCGTGATTCCGCTGGTACACGTTGTCTTCACGGCGCTGCCGCCGCAAAACGGCGTACGACCAACGCTTCCTGCTGGTGCGGTTGAAGCAGCAGAGCAGTTGACAGCTGGTGGTCAGTCGCAAACGGTCGGTGCGTTCATCGTCTCGCTCATTCCGGCGAATCCAATTGCGGCGGCGGCCAACGGTGCGATGATGCCGCTCGTGATCTTCACCTTGCTGCTGGCGCTGGCCATTGCGCAAAGTCCAGCGCGCGAACGCGAGACGTTGGTCAGTGTCTTTCGCGCCTTGGGTGATGCAATGCTTCGCATTGTGCGCTGGGTCGTGCTCGCCGCACCGATCGGCGTCTTCGCCCTCGTCGTCTCGTTGGCCGCACACCTCGGCGCCGGTCTGGCGGGCGCGATCGGCGTGTACATCCTGGCGTATTCCGCCGCGTCCGTCGCAGTGATTCTGCTGCTCTATCCTGTCGTTGCACTCTTCGGCGGGGTGCCAGTGCGCACGTTCGCCAGGGCCGCGCTGCCGGCACAACTCGTTGCGTTCAGTTCCAGTTCATCAATCGCCTCCTTGCCGACATTGATTGAGAGCGCAGAACACGGACTTGGTGTCCCGGCGCGCGTGAGCGGATTTGTTGTGCCACTCGCCGTCTCGACGTTCAAGATTGCGTCGCCGGTGTCGTGGACGATCGGCGCGTTCTTCGTCGGTTGGTTCTATCAGGTGCCGCTGCATGGACGCGAACTGGCAACGATTGCGTTCGCGGCGGTGCTGCTCTCCTTCGCAACGCCCGGTGTACCGCGCGGCGCATTCATACTCTTGACCCCATTGTTTGTCGCCATTGGCCTCCCACCGGAAGGGATCGGCATCCTCATCGCGGTCGATGCGATCCCTGACACCTTCGCGACCGTACTCAATGTCACCGGCGACCTCGCCGCGACAGCGTTGGTGGCGCATCGCGAACGCGCCACGCAGTGCATGGCGTAACTCCTACCTCTATTGAGCGATGGCGCAGTGTTATCTCCGCGGATACCCTCCGTCATAGAGAACGACTGCGACCATCACTGGGATCACCATGCGCCTCTCGTCCATTAGTACGTTGCGTGTCACCGTCAGCAGATCTCACCTCTGGATGACGCTTGCCCTTCCTGTTGTCGTGCTCGTCGCAGACGGATGCGCGTCAGCGAGCAATAAACAGAAAGGTGGTGCGATCGGTGCGGCGACAGGCGGTGCCGTTGGCGGCGTCATCGGACGCAACAATGGCTCCACATCACGCGGTGCGATTATCGGCGCGATGGTCGGTGGGGCCGCGGGAGCCGTCATCGGCCACCAGATGGATCAGCAGGCCAAAGAGCTAAAGGTGGACATTCCCGGCGCGACAATCGAGCGCGTTGGTGAAGGCATTCAGGTCACGTTTGCTTCAGGGTTGCTGTACGACTTTGACACCGACGCTATCCGACCAGATGCGGCGATCAATCTGCGCAACCTGGCGCTCAGTCTCGACAAGTACCCAAAGACCGAGCTCGTGATTGTCGGACACACGGACGCCTTGGGCTCGACTTCATACAACAAGGCCTTGTCGCTCCGGCGAGCCAATTCGGCGTCAGCGTTTCTCGTCTCGCAGGGCGTCGTGTCCGGTCGGCTGCGGTCGACCGGCCGGGGTGAACAGGAAGGACTCGCGTCGAACAACACCGAGTTGGGTCGGCAAACGAATCGGCGCATTGAAGTGGCCATTTTCGCCAGCGCTGGGGCGCGCACCGCGGCGCGATAACACGAGCAACTCACGAACAGTGGTTGTGGATGAGTCGTCCGCAGGGCAGCTTGCGAGAGCTCACGATTCAGTAACCTCTGGAGCGGCGCGTGACTCCCAGCGAGGAGATATTGGTCGCGATTGTCGATGACAATCGCTTGGTGCGCGAGGCCATCGCATCGATTTTGAACCGGTTGCCCGACATGCGTGTGGTCGAGACGTCAGTCTCGAACCACCCGCGTTCGGGCGTTGATGCGATGCACGCCGAGTTACCGCACGTCGTGCTCCTGGACGCGGGTCTGAGTGATCAGGACAGTCTGGATGCGGCGCGGGAACTTGTCGCTCGGCTCCCTGGCGCTCGCGTCATCGTGATGGATTTGTTGCCGGTGAGCGAAGAGATCACCGAATTCATCAACGTTGGCGTGTCTGGGTTCGTGCTCAAAGACTCCACGTTTGACGAGTTCGTGGCAACGATTCGCGCGGTGGCTGGCGGCGAAAGCGTACTGCCACCAAGTATGACGCAATCACTCTTTGCACAGATTGCGCAGGAAGCGGCTTTGCGCGGTGTGCACAACGTCATCGACGACGTGCGTCTGACACCACGCGAGCGCGAAGTCATTGACCTGATTGGCGAAGGGTTGAGCAACAAGGAAATCGCTCACCGGCTCACTATTGCGACGCACACCGTCAAGAGTCACGTCCGAAACGTGATGGAAAAACTTGCCCTTCACACGCGACTGCAGATTTCGGCCTATTTCCACACGCAGGCGTAGTCGCGCCGCCTACGCACGGCGTCGCCTCTGTCGTCGCAATGCGGGGAGGACAAGGGCACCGCCGACCAGCAGCATGGCGAATGTTGATGGTTCGGGAACTACGCTCTGTCTCCCACCACTCAACCCAAAGCTGCCGAAGTCGGCACCATTGATGCAGTCATTGGTGACGGCATTCTGATCGAGCGTGACAGCCGCGTTAAGGGCGAGGGCACGCCCGCAGACGATGCGCGCACCAGTGTTCATCGTGATGCTTTGTGTCGCCAGCACATTGCCCCAGAAGTCTGTGCCAGTGCCGAAGGTCGCCGCCGACCCCACGTTCCAGTACAAGCCGGCACCAGCGCCGCCGTTCTGCACGGTTACCGACGCCGCAGTGGCCGTAGTGAGCGTGGTCCCGATCTGAAACAGGAATCGCGCGTTGGCCAGTCCGCCGAAGTCGAGTGTGAGGTTGCCGGTCAACTGCGCCGATGTGTCAAAAAAATAGACGCCTGGTGTCAATGTCAGACCGCCGAGATTCTGACCGGAAAGATCCGTCGTGAACGGTGTGGCGACGAACGCGGCATAGGCGGCCGCCGCATCAGTGTGCGCTTGCATTGCCGCAGCATCATTCTGGTGCACCGTGCCGATCAGCACCACGCTGCCAAGGCCGGTGATCGCCGTGCCAGGCGAGACGCCGAGATCTCCTTTAATGAGTGTCAGGCCGGTATTGGTGACCGTCGAGGCACCCAGGACGCCAAAGTTCTGCGCCGTGCCAAGCGGGTTCTGTGCCGTCGCGCTCGTGGGAGGTAGTGCGGCACCGGCGAGCGCGCAGGCGGTCACACCGTGCAAAACCCGTTGCCACATGCCGTCTAGAGTCACGAGAGAGCGTCTGTGAACGTGGTGAGGGGTAGCGCGCGGCGGTGCGACCGCATCTTTGGCAATGAAGAGTGCAGACGCGCACGTGCAAATCGCTATCGCTCGAACGGATGAGAACAGCTCCTGTCGGGCACCACATTTCGACCTTTACGCTCTCGGCACCGGGCCGGTGCGGGCGCTATCATCGGGTATGATCTCAAGGCTGCGCTCCGACGACAGCACATGGCCGTGGCGGCTGTTGTCCATCGCCCTGCTCAGTCTCGGATACTTTGCAACAGCGACGGCTGGGCTCGGGATCAGCAGTCAATCCGGCAACATTGCGACGCTGTGGCCGCCGAACGGCATGCTGGTCGCCGCATTGCTCCTTACGCCGACGCCGCGTTGGAACGCCGTACTCCTGGCCGGCGCGATCGGGAGCGTCGCGGCGAACCTGTACCACGGCGGTTCCGCAGTGGACGCGGCTTCTATCACCCTGGCGAATCTGGTCGAGGCGGTGATTGCCGGTACGATTATCCGCCGTCGAACACGCGGACGACACATTTTTCAGCAATCGAGCGATGTGGTGGTGCTCATTGCTGCAGCCA